>JAHRWI010000167.1 GCA_019090225.1 Porticoccaceae bacterium | reverse complement strand
GTGGCCATATCGATCATAGGCGGCTTTCTTCTGGTCGTCGGACAGCACTTCGTAAGCCTCACTGGCTTCCTTGAACTTCTCTTCCGCATCCGGATTGTCCGGATTGCGATCCGGGTGATGCTTCATGGCAATGCGCCGATAGGCTTTTTTTACTTCGCCTTCGTCAGCGTCCCGAGATACACCAAGGACTTCGTAATAATCCCGTTTTGACATAATTCGCTCAGTTTATCCTTTAAAATAATTCATAGGCTTAGATGCGCTTTAGGCGGTCAAGCTTAGCTCCCGTGCTCTTATCGAAATATTGCAATCAGCCCCTGTGAAGTGCAGTCAGTTTTGGCGGTTTCACATAGCACAAAACGCAGACCCCAGGGCCTGCGTTTATGTATCAGCAATGACTGAAAATATTAAGTGAAGATCATTTCGCCTCAGTGTCGTCAACTTCCTCGAATTCAGCATCGACGACATCTTCGCCATTATCCTCATTGGCTTCGCCTTCAGCCGCTCCTTCAGCTTGTGCAGCCTGCTCGGCATAGAGTTTTTGCGCTAGCTCTGCCGAGGCCTCAGACAATTTGCCCGCCGCTGCGTCGATGGCTTCCTGGTCATCGCCGCTTACCGCTTCTTCAACACCTTTAATGGCTGATTCAATGGCCTCTCTCTCTTCTGGTGTGGCTTTATCACCCGCTTCTTCGAGGGTCTTTTTAGCTGCATGAGCTAAGCCATCTGCGGTATTACGGGCGGTAATTAAGGCTTCAAACTTGAGATCACTCTCGGCATTGGCTTCGGCGTCCTTGACCATTTTTTCAATCTCTTCATCGGACAAGCCGGATGAGGCCTTGATAATGATGGACTGCTCTTTGCCAGTTGCTTTGTCCTGGGCAGAGACGTTGAGAATACCGTTGGCATCAATATCAAAGGACACTTCGATTTGAGGCATGCCGCGAGGTGCGGGCGGAATATCCGACAGATCAAAACGACCCAGTGACTTATTTTGTGTCGCTTGCTTGCGCTCACCCTGGACGACGTGAATGGTCACCGCCGACTGGTTATCATCAGCCGTTGAAAAGGTTTGGGATTTCTTGGTGGGAATGGTAGTGTTTTTCTCGATCAGAGCTGTCGCGATACCACCCATGGTTTCGATACCGAGGGTCAGTGGGGTCACATCCAGCAAGAGTACGTCGGTAACATCACCCGATAACACCGCACCCTGAATTGCAGCACCCACGGCAACGGCTTCGTCTGGATTCACATCGCGGCGTGGCTCTTTACCAAAAAAGTCGCTGACTTTCTTTTGCACCAGAGGCATACGGGTCTGACCGCCGACCAGAATAATCTCATCGATCTGCGCCGCTGATTTTCCTGCATCCTTCAAGGCTATTTTTAAAGGTGCCAGTGAACGATCCACCAAATCTTCGACCAGAGATTCAAATTTTGACTGGGTTAACTTCACCACCAAATGTTTCGGGCCAGTGGCATCTGCGGTGATGTAAGGCAGATTGACTTCGGTTTGTTGGCTGGATGACAACTCAATTTTGGCGTTTTCTGCCGCTTCCTTGAGGCGCTGCATGGCCAGGGGGTCACCTTTGATATCAACGCCATTAGTCTTATTGAATTCATCGGCAAGGTAGTTGATCAAACATAAATCAAAGTCTTCCCCACCGAGAAAGGTATCACCGTTGGTAGAGAGCACTTCAAATTGAGTCTCACCGTCAACATCGGCAATTTCAATAATTGAAATATCAAAGGTGCCGCCACCAAGGTCATAAACTGCCACCACGTGGTCGCCACCGCCTTTATCCATACCGTAAGCAAGTGCCGCTGCGGTCGGTTCGTTGATGATACGCTTTACATCAAGACCTGCGAGCTTGCCTGCGTCTTTGGTTGCCTGACGCTGGGAGTCATTAAAATAGGCTGGAACGGTAATGACCGCTTCGGTAACCGTCTCACCGAGGTAGTCTTCGGCGGTTTTTTTCATTTTCTTAAGCACTTCGGCAGAAATTTGCGGTGGTGCTTTTTTGTCCTCTAAGGCTTCTACCCAGGCGTCGCCGTTGTCAGCTTTGACAATCTTGTAGGGCACCATGGTGATGTCTTTTTGTACGACGTCATCTTCAAAACGGCGACCAATCAGACGCTTCACAGCAAACAGGGTGTTGTTGGGGTTGGTGACCGACTGGCGTTTTGCCGATTGGCCTACCAGCACTTCTCCGTCGTCTGTAAAAGCGACCGTAGAAGGCGTAGTGCGTGTGCCTTCGGAGTTTTCAATGACCTTCGGCTTGTCGCCTTCCATTACCGCGACGCAGGAATTAGTGGTTCCTAAATCAATTCCAATTATCTTGCCCATGCTGGCATTCTCCACTTAAATTTTGCTATTAACGATTCAATCTCTGTGCTCTATATTGGCGCTGAAGATAAAAATTCAAGCCTGAGCCTTATTCTTTTGGCTGTGGTCTTTAACTCCCTCAAACACCCCCTTGTTTGCAGGACTAGCTTTCTGCACCCCTGGAGACGATAACCATTGCTGGTCGAACCAGACGTCCGTTGAGCAAATAACCTTTTTGAAACACCTCAATGACGGTGTTAGCCGGAATCTCTGGATGGGGCACCATGGTCATGGCCTGATGAAACTCAGGATCAAAAGTCTCGTTGCCTGGATCGATTTGCTCGACTTTGTTGCGGGTGAGAACATCAACAAAGCTTTTCAGGGTTAACTCAATGCCTTCGCCAATGGCCTTCTGGGCTTCATCTTTACCATCGAGAAGGGAATTTATGGTCGCCAGACCTCGTTCAAGGTTGTCGACTACCGGCAGCAGCTCACCGAGGAAGTTTTCCAGGGCGTATTTGTGGGCATTTTCGATATCACGATCGACTCGGCGACGCAAATTTTGCATCTCCGCCTGGACTCTCAAGGTCTGATCTTTGGCCTCCTGTAGCTGTTCTTCAAGCGTGGCAATGGGGTCTTGTTGGCTTGCTTGCTCCGGCTCATTGCCGTCGCCACCTATTAATTCACCTTCATCAATTGGCTCCCCTTCCTGAAGGTAGTCTTTATCTTCCCCGGATTGCTGGTCTTCCTGAGGAGTTTGCTCATCACTCGACATGGTTTTCCCCTAAATTTTGGACGTAAGCGCTATATTGGGTCGGCTGCGGGTCTTTCAAGATGTCAATCAGAACACCGGCAACATCCATTGCAATGGCTGGTGGAATTTGGGTATAAGATAAACCATAGAATCAAATGTAAACTAGCGGCCTGATGGGCGATAGCTCATCGTTGGCAGCCAAAAGATTGGCAGCCAAAAGCTGACGACTAAAACTGGTTGAATCATCTTTGCTAACTTCACTCACTATTATTGATTTCACCCTGGTAAAACATCTCGATATCGAGTTTTTTGGGGGTATGACGGCGGTTACCGGTGAAACCGGTGCGGGCAAATCATTGATTCTCGATGCTCTGGGTCTGGCCCTGGGTGATCGAGGTGATACCGACCGTATTCGTCAAAATGCCAACAAAGCAGAGGTTGCTGCTAATTTTGACCTTCGCAGCAATAACCCCGCACAGCAATGGCTTGAGGATAATGGTTTTGAAGGTAGTGGTTTCGAAGGTAATGGTTCCGAGGGCGATGGTTTTGAAGACAGCAACAATGGCAAAGACCTGGCCAGAGAAATACTGGTACGCCGCTCCCTGACGCAAGACGGGCGCTCCCGGGGCTTTATCAATGGTCAGGCGGCGACCATGACCCAGTTACGTGAGCTGGGTGGCTTTATTATTGATATCCACAACCAACACGAACATCAGTCTTTATTAGAGAGAAATCAACAACGGGCCTTGCTCGATGATTTTGGCGGTCATCGCTCCCTGTGTGAATCAGTTAACAGTAGCTATCAAGCCTGGTCGAGCGCGAAAAACAATCTCGATCAATATCAGTTACGTAGCGAAGATTCTGCCGCACAGCGTGAATTACTCACCTTCCAACTGGAGGAGTTGAATCAACTCAAGCTTGAAGAAGGTGAAATTGAGGCTCTGGAAAAAGAGCAATCATTATTAGCCAATGCAGAAGCTATTATTGCCGATACTCAGCAAGTGCTGGCTTTGTGTGATGACAGTGAAGGCGATGATCAATTAAGTGCTCAAGCTGCACTCAACAAGGCCTGTGTGACCTTAG
Organism: Porticoccaceae bacterium; assembly: GCA_019090225.1. Lineage (GTDB taxonomy): Bacteria > Pseudomonadota > Gammaproteobacteria > Pseudomonadales > Porticoccaceae > HB2-32-21. The sequence goes on along the minus strand of JAHRWI010000167.1, from coordinate 1,614 downwards.
AGGCTATGCCCCAACGCTCGGACGCACTTGAAGAGGCCCTGGCACTGTTGAATTCAGCGCGGATTCAAGTCAGCGAAGCAGTTATTGACCTACAACAGCATCTTGCTTCCAGTGAACTTGACCCAGTCAGGCTAGAGCAAGTGGAGGAGCGCTTGTCGCTAGGCTATCAACTGGCGCGCAAACACAAAATCGATGCCAATGACTTACCCGCCTTAGTCCTTAAGTTGAGCCAACAACTGGAAAAAGCCGGTGGTGCTGAGTTGGATGCCGAGGTCCTGGCTGCCGAGGTGGAGGCGCTAGAGGCGGACTATTTAAAGGCGGCGGGAAAGCTCAGCAAAGCCCGAAGCAAAGCCGCCAGCCAATTTTGTGCCGCTGTGAACCAGCAATTAGCAAGTCTGGCAATGGCCGGGGCGTCTATCGAAATGTCTCTGCTGCCCAACAAAGATAAGCAATACAGCGCCTCGGGCCTTGAAAGTGTAGAAATGCTGGTCAGTACCAATCCCGGCCAGGCGCATCGGCCTTTGAACAAAGTAGCGTCGGGCGGTGAGCTGTCACGTATCAGCCTGGCTATTCAGGTCGTTGCGGCTGAACATTCCAGTATTCCTGTATTAGTGTTTGATGAGGTTGATGTGGGTGTTGGCGGTGCCACAGCCAGTGTTATTGGCAAGTTACTGAGAAAGCTCGGCGACAAAGGTCAGGTGATCTGTATTTCTCATCAAGCCCAGGTCGCCAGTTATGCGCAATGGCATTTATTGGCCAGCAAAGCTCAAATCGAAAATGCTACTGAAAGTCAGTTGATTAAACTCGATTCAGGTGCTCGTAAAAAAGAAATAGCCCGAATGTTGGGTGGAGAGAAAATCACTAAAACAACGCTGTCCCATGCTGAGGAGATGCTAGCTGTTAGCGCGACAAGTTAGATGCGCAGCTCCTCAAGTGTTCATAAGCGAGGCATCTAAGGACTTATTCAATGGAAGGTGGTTTGCCGGATTAAGGTCAGAGTAAAGCCGCAAAAATAAAAACCACTTAAGTTTCCCCCATAAAAAAACCGGCAATAAATACCGGTTTTTTTAACACTACTTTTTGTGTCTAGTTCATGGCTTAGAACTGATAGCCAACCCTGAAAGTTAGGTCATCGGACTGGTCATAAAGGTCAAATACGTCATCGGTACCGGTTCCTTCAATGATATTAATGAAAGCCTCGACCGTGAAGTTACCGGTAGGTTTCCACTTAACGCCGGGCTGGAACAAAAAGCCCCCCTCTGTGTCGTACAAAGCGGCAATATCAAAACGCCATTTCAATGCTGGGCTAGGTTGAGACAAACCAAACACTAAACCATCCCAACCGCGGTCATTTTGAGTCCCGCTAAGGCCGCCAGGTCGCTTATGGGCACTACCGCCGAGGCCACCAAGGTGCCGACCTAGCAGGTCAGACTCTTTGCGATGATGCCACTCGAAGACCATATAGGTGGCCGGGAAACTATCAGAAAAACGATGATACTTTTCGACCACCAGGGTGGTTAATACCTCATCCTCTTCTATCCACCGATGGCGTAAGCCGTTAGTAAATGATTTGTTAGGCACGTAACTGGCTTCAAAGCGCACAATCAGCTGGTC
>JAHRWI010000166.1 GCA_019090225.1 Porticoccaceae bacterium | reverse complement strand
ATATCCATATGTCCAGACTAGTAGACATATAAATAAATGTCAATGATTGCTTTATTATCGTTTTGATGGGAGTCAAGGGGGCAGGCGTCAAGCAGCCAGTCAGTTTGATTTGAGTACGCTCCGCTCTTTCTATCACCTCCATGTGAACTTAATTTTGTAGGTCTTTCAATTAACCTACGCATGCTTGTTGCGAAATCTGTACTACGAAAGAAAAATCAAGCTGACCGACTCTCGATTTACCGGCCCGCGCTTATAAATACCTACGTCGTCGAACCTCGGTGAGCTAAGCTGCCCATAGCTGTTCAAATAAGCTGCAAGCCTAAGAATTTATTCTGTTAAAATTTCTCATCCGCATAGAAAAATATCTAATGAACCAGAAACGCCATACCTCACCTTCACGCCGTCATGGAAAACATAAACCCCGTCCGACATCGCTGGCCAGCGCACCTAAAGTTGCCTTTGATGGTGCAAAACTTTTTTTGCAGGAAGGCCGTCAACGATCGCTACTGCGCCGTCACCCGTGGGTGTTCTCGGGTGCGGTAGAACGTCTCGAAGGCAATGTTCAAAGTGGTGATACGGTGCAGGTTTGCGATGCGCAGGGTGGTTTTCTCGCCTGGGCTGCTTACAATTCAGCGTCGCAGATTGTCGCGCGGGTATGGTCATGGCAGGCTCAGGAAAAAATAGATGCAGATTTTTTCCGGCACAAAATTGCCCGTGCGCTTACCTTACGAAAAGACTTGCAACTCGATTTGCACAGTAACGGTATGCGACTGATTCATGGTGAGTCTGATGGTTTGCCTGGATTGATCGTCGATCAATACGCTGATGTACTGGTGTTGCAGTTAGGCAGTGCGGGTGCGGAACGCTGGCGTGAGACTTTGACGGATTGTTTGCAGGAGTTATGTCAACCGGTATGCATCTATGAGCGTTCCGATTCTGATGGCCGCGTGCGGGAAGGCCTGCCGAAACGCAGTGATGTTCTGCGTGGACAACTGCCACAGGATTTGAGTGTGACCGAAAACGGTATACACATAGCGGTGGATGTGGCTGCCGGACAGAAGACCGGATTTTATCTCGACCAGCGCGATAATCGCGCTTTGATTGGTGAGCTTTCAGCAGGACGCGATGTGCTCAACTGTTTCTGTTACACCGGCGGTTTCTCCTTATATGCACTGCGCGGTGGTGCCAACACGGTATTATCGATCGACTCTTCAGCAGATGCATTGCAATTGGCCCAGCGCAATGTCGAGCTGAACGCACTGGATGCCAGCCGTGCCGAGTGGCAGGACGCCGATGTATTTGAAGCCTTGCGAAAACTGCGGGACCAGAACCGAAAATTCGACTTAATCGTACTCGACCCGCCAAAATTTGCGCCCACGGCAGCCTTTGCCGAAAAAGCGGCGCGCGCTTACAAAGACATCAATTTATTAGCTTTTAAACTGCTACGTCCCGGAGGCATCCTTGCTAGCTATTCATGCTCGGGTGGAATTAGCGACGATCTATTCCAGAAGATTGTCGCAGGTGCGGCGCTAGATGCCGATGTTGATGCGCAGATCGTACACAAAATGAATGCCGCAGCTGACCACCCTGTGTTGCTGAGCTTTCCAGAGGGCGCTTATCTGAAGGGCCTGGTGTTGAGGGTGGCCGGATAAATGCCGTATTAATCATGCATCAAATAAGGTCAGGCTAGAATTGTTTAAATGAGTTTGGGCCTAACGCTATATGCCTGTGAATTTTCCAGTCAGTTTTTCGATTGAGCACGCACCGCGCTTGACAGCATGGTATTGGGTATCTGACCCTTTCCGGAATAATGTTCTCTGCTACAGTAGTCTGACGTTGCAATTTCCTGTTGTGCTGCGGCGCGAGAATATCGGGAAGGTCAGGCTCCAACAATGACTGTCCAAAGGGCGCACTGACCAAATCCCACTTCCGCCTCATACAACTCCGGAATAACAAGTGAGAATTAGAAAATGACAAATAAAGCCGTTACGCCACTTTGCGCTCTATTTTTGATGGCAACATGTCACGCTTCTCTGGCTGATAAAAGTTATGCGGCCGGCGATAACATGATCGAAAAAATTGTCGGTAAAGACGGGTTAATGTCTCCTCGCAAAGTCCTTGATGGCTGCGCAGATGACCTGAACAGGGAGGCGCTCAGAATTGCAAAGGCCGCTGATGAGGATTTTTGGGTCATGGGCAAGACCCGAGACGCCGCTATTCGCCTGGAAAAGGCGATAACCCTGGAGCCACGACTTTATTTCGCTTACTCAAATCTCAAGTTTCATTATTGTTGGGCTTTGAAACAATGTGACCGCGCAATTGCCATATTGGAAGAAGGTATTAGCCACTGTCCAAATTGGGCTGGTCACAACGAAGACCTGGGTGCGGTCTACTCAGAAATGGGTGAACACAATCTCGCTCTGGAGGAATATGCCAAGGCACAGGCCAAAGGGGTCACGCAATCAGCTTCTTTTTACTACAATCTTGGCAGTACCAATGGCCGCCTGAAACGCTATGACGAAGCCATTGCAAACTTCCGCAAAGCTATAGACATGGACGAAACCCACTTCAATGCTCATAAAAATCTGATTGTAACGTTCGCGATGCAACATGAAAATCAAAAGGCACTGAAGCAAGTTGAGATCTTATTGTCTCTTGATCCAGATGAAGAATTGAAAACGTGGACCAACGGT
>JAHRWI010000165.1 GCA_019090225.1 Porticoccaceae bacterium | reverse complement strand
TTCTCGTTCACCCTGAACAATATGTACCGCAAGCGCGGTTTGCCCGTCTTTGAAGGTGGTAAATTCCTGAGCTTTCGCCACCGGGATCGTGGTATTTCGATGAATAATTTTCTCGACCAGACCACCCATGGTTTCTACACCGAGGGATAAAGGTATTACATCAAGCAAGAGCATTGCCTCGCCGGGCTTATTACCCGCAAGCACATCCGCCTGTCTGGCTGCGCCGATGGCGACAACTGTGTCGGGATCAATATCCGTCAACGGTGGGCGCTGAAAAAACTCGGCGACTTTCTCTCTCACCCTTGGCATGCGGGTGGTACCACCTACCAGGACGACTGCTGTGAGTTCATCGAAACTGATATTGGCATCGCGCAAGGCTTTTTTTGACGCTCGTAGCGTTCGGGTGATGAGTCCATCGATGCAGTGATTAAGCTGCTTATGACCAAGTTCACCCTGCCAGCCCTGAAAAGACAGCGTCGTCGACGCTTCTGTGGTCAAGGTTTCTCTGGCACTGCGTGCCGTAGCAATCAATGAACGATATTGCTGGGCTGATAAATTCTCGTCGGCACCCGCTTGCTCGCGTATCCACTGGGCAATAGCAATATCAAAATCATCACCACCCAGCGCCGTATCGCCGCCGGTAGCCAGCACCTCAAACACCTCACGAGATAAGTTAAGTACAGAGATATCAAAGGTGCCGCCACCCAGGTCATAAATGGCGATCACTCCGGAATCGGCATTATCAAGCCCGTAAGCGATCGCCGCTGCGGTGGGTTCATTGAGTAAACGCAGTACTTTGATGCCCGCTAGTAGCGCAGCGTCTTTGGTTGCCTGACGCTGAGCATCATCAAAATATGCAGGTACGGTAATCACCGCGCCATCAAGCGGGCCACCCAGGGCCTGCTCAGCACGTTGACCCAGAGAACGCAATATTTCAGCGGAGACTTCTACCGGACTGACTTTGCCGGCCCGAGTCTCAATACTGACCATGCCGCCGTCGCTCTCGCTGAATTGATAAACAAGCTCGCCACTATTTTGCAAAGCTTCAGCCTGGCTACGTCCCATAAAGCGCTTAACGGAAACAATAGTATTTTCAGGATCGCTAACCGTGAATTCATCCGCCTCATAACCAACACAAACATCGTGCTCACCATAATGAACAATTGAGGGCATCAGCGATCCGCCCTGCTCGTCAGCCAATATCTCTGCTGAGCCACTTCTTACACTAGCGACAAGGGAGTTTGTAGTGCCCAGGTCAATACCCACGGCCCGCTTACTTTGATGGGGCGCGAGAGACTGACCGGGTTCAGAAATTTGTAGTAATGCCAATTAACGAATACCTGATTGAGTAAATTTTATGGGGTAAATTTTGATGCTTATGCTGTCTAACAACTCTCTTCAAGATGCTCTTCCAACGCTTGAAGCTCAATCATCAACTTACTATAAAACTGCATTTTTTCGGCCACAGCGCCAGCGGATTCGAGTTCGTCGTTTAAATATGCGGCTGAGAACTCAACCTCCAGAGCAGTAAAATCGAGCTTTGCCTTTTGTGTCAACACATCTAACTCAGCAAAGGGCTCAGTGGCCTCGGGCACAGCGGCCATCTGTTCACGCAAGTTCATTTGCGCCATCAAAAATTCAATATCCGAGTTGGTTTTTTCACCGCCCTGAATTTCAACACCCGCTAATTCTAACAAGTACTGGGCACGTTTTACGGGTGAACGCAGGGTGTCGTAGGCCTGATTCACTGCCGAAGCCGACTGCACAGCAAGACGTTGCTCCTGGGCTGAGCCACTGGCGAAACGATCCGGGTGGTATTGTCTCTGCAAGGCCAAATAACGCTGTTTGAGAAGACCTGCATCGATTTCATAGCTGATCGGCAGGTCAAAAACAGTGAAGTAATCGCGTGTTAGATCCATTGAACTAGAGAGGTGGCTGGGCTAACTGAAGTGGAAACTGGAGTAAAAACAAAGATCAAACCTAATTCATAGTCGAGTCTTACTGGATACGCTTAAACGTTAAAGCTCTCGCCGCAACCGCATTCGTTTTTAACATTGGGGTTATTAAACTGGAAGCCTTCATTGAGGCCTTCTTTTACGAAATCCAGCTCGGTGCCATCCAGGTAAATCAGGCTTTTAGGATCAATAAATAATTCGACCTCGCCAGAGACAAATACCGCATCCTCAGCAGTTGCTTCATCGACAAACTCCAGCACATAGGACATGCCCGAACAACCATTGGTGCGCACGCCCAGGCGAATGCCACAGCCATGGCCACGACCTTGCAAATACTTCGCAACGTGCTCCTCTGCCGCTTGTGTCATTGAAATCGCCATGTCCTAATCCTCTCCTTTGTTCGCTTGTTTCGGCTATTGTGGTGTATCAGCCGTCTTGCTTACTGCGAATATCCTTGATAGCCGCCTGTATGGCGTCCTCCGCCAAAACCGAACAGTGGATCTTTACCGGCGGTAACGCCAGCTCTTCGGCTATCTCGGAATTTTTAATTTTGGCGGCATCATCCAAAGTTTTGCCCTTGACCCACTCGGTCAATAGAGAGCTGGATGCAATGGCCGAACCACAGCCATAGGTCTTGAACTTGGCATCTTCAATCACACCGTCATCGTTAATCTGAATCTGTAGGCGCATCACATCGCCACAGGCGGGTGCGCCGACCATGCCGGTGCCAACATTGCTCGCTTTGTCATCAAGCTTGCCGACATTACGGGGATTATCGTAGTGGTCGAGTACCTTGTCGCTATAAGCCATGATCCATTCTCCTGCCTAACAAACTAATTAATTAAATAACTGGGATTAACTATCTATGGAAGCGCGTAGCGAAGAGTTAGTGAGCTGCCCACTCGATTTTCGATAAATCCACACCGTCTTTGTACATATCCCATAAGGGAGACAACTCGCGCAGTTTAGCCACAGCTGACTTGACCTTTTCGATGGTGAAATCGACTTCTTCTTCGGTGGTAAAGCGGCCGATGCTAAAACGCAATGAGCTGTGCGCTAACTCATCTTCAAGACCCAGCGCTCGCAATACGTAGGAAGGCTCAAGGCTTGCTGAGGTACAGGCCGAGCCAGACGACACCGCTAGATCTTTCAGCGCCATGATCAGTGATTCGCCTTCGACATAGGCCAGGCTTGCATTCAAATTACCTGACACTCTCTGCTCCAAAGAACCATTCAAATAGACTTCTTCAATACTTTTCAGACCGTCCCAAAGCCGGGTTCTGAGGGCCAGTATCCTCTCGTTTTCTTCTTTCATTTCTTCTCGGGCAATACGAAATGCCTCACCCATACCGACAATCTGATGAGTCGCCAGGGTGCCCGAACGCATGCCCCGCTCATGACCACCGCCGTGCATTTGAGCTTCGAGCCTGATCCGCGGTTTACGTCTTACATACAGAGCACCCATGCCTTTGGGCCCGTAAATTTTATGGGCCGAAAATGACATTAAATCAACTTTCATTTCGACCAGATCGATAGGCACCTTACCAGCGCTTTGGGCAGCGTCGACATGGAAGACCACACCCCGTTCTCGACAAACTTCGCCGATGGCGGCAATGTCATTGATCACACCAATCTCGTTATTGACGTGCATAATGGAAACTAATGTGGTGTCTTCACGAATCGCATCTGCCACTACCTGGGCGCTAGTCAGGCCATCACTATCAGGGTCAAGATAGGTGACTTCGTAGCCTTCTCGCTCCAACTGCCGACAGGAGTCAAGCACGGCTTTGTGTTCAATTTTTGAGGTAATAATATGTTTGCCTTTGCGGGCATTGAAATGAGCAGCGCCTTTAATCGCAAGGTTGTCTGATTCGGTCGCGCCAGATGTCCAGACGATTTCTCGAGGATCGGCATTGATCAGGTCAGCAACATTTTGTCGAGCTTCTTCAATGGCAGCCTCAGCCTCCCAACCAAAGGCATGGGATCGGGAAGCAGCGTTGCCAAAAATACCATCATTGGTTAAGCACTCTGCCATCCGAGCCGCCACACGCGGGTCAACCGGTGTCGTTGCCGAATAATCCAGATAGATGGGCAGTTTCACTTCTCACTCTCCACAAATTTATACATCGACGGTTTCAGTCTCAATCAAAAGCCGGTCATTCTTTACAGCTATTTGTTGACTATCCTGACGCTCACTAATTGACTGTACATGTTCTTTCTTGATCAATTGAGCCAGGGAAATATCGCTCAAAAAATGATGAATCTGTTTACTGAGGTCATTCCATAAATGATGGGTCAAACACATTTCGCCATTCTGGCAGATACCCTTGCCGCCGCAATTGGTGGCGTCGGTGGACTCGTTAACCGCATCAATGATGTCAGCGACATTGATATCGACAGCCTCGCGACTCAAGCAATAGCCGCCACCTGGACCACGTACGCTTTTGACCAGATTATTTCTTCTCAACTTGGCAAATAGCTGTTCCAGATAGGACAGTGAAATATCCTGCCGCGTCGATATGTCAGCGAGACTTATAGGGCCGCTTTTGCCATGCAAAGCCAGGTCCAACATAGCCGTCACTGCATAGCGCCCTCGGGTAGTCAGTTTCATCCAGAATCTCTAACAGTTTCTAAGGATTGGCATTATCGAATAACCTACTCTTTTAGTCAACTAAATACCCGACTAATTCAATCAACTTTAGACCCGCCAATATCATCCTGGTCTGTGGCTGTCTTAAATTTAAAAACCGCATTTTGAATCGCGGTTAACACGCCTCGCATAATGGACAATTCCATGCTGTCAGGCCGGATGCGATTAAAGAGCCGCCGTAGGCGAGTCATGGTCTGGCGAGGGTTAGCTCGATCATGGAAACCCAGATCCACCAGCGCCTGCTCCATGTGCTCATAATAAAGCTCAAGCTCTTTTACTTTGGCCGGAGGGACATCCCACTGAGTTTTGACTGGATAAGCACCCTGCTTTTCCGCCAACGCAGCCATGCGCACTTCGTAAGTCAAGACTTGCACGGCGGCCGCCAAATTCAGTGAACTGTATTCTGGATTTGCAGGAATATGCACATGATAAGTACATTTATGCAGCTCTTCGTTAGTCAAGCCCCGGTCTTCCCGGCCAAACACCAGGGCTACCTCATGCTCAGTGGCCTCATGCCAAACCTTTTCGCCGCATTCCCTTGGGTTCAGCAAAGGCCAGGGAATGGTGCGATCTCGGGCACTGGTGCCCACTACCAGCCCACAATCGGCTATCGCCTCATCGAGGGTCTCTACTACTACCGCCCGATCCAGAATATCGGCCGCATTAGCCGCTCGCCATACCGCACGGTCGGCAGGAAAATCTTTGGGTGCCACCAGATAAAGTCGGCCCAGGCTCATATTTTTAATCGCCCGGGCTGCGGCACCGATGTTGCCAGGATGGCTGGTGTTTACCAGCACTACACGAATTTTGTCGAACTGTTTATCCATAAGGGTCTTAGGGCCACTGACCAGCTTGTAGCCTGGCCATTTAATTCAGGCCTCGCTTAAGCCAGGAAAAAGGGCGCGCATTGTAGCAAACCTTGCGCTAAATCCGGTATCTACAAACAGCGATTGAATGACAAACTAACTATTGCAGAAAAAAGTGTTCTTGATTTGGTCAAGATGCGTTTGAATGGAACGATAACATTAGATTCTATAGAAGACGCACTTAAGATAGCAACTAACCCCGAAACGAGAGATCTCTCTCTGGAGGGAAGACTGCGAATGGAAC
>JAHRWI010000164.1 GCA_019090225.1 Porticoccaceae bacterium | reverse complement strand
ATGTGTATATAAAATGAAGAGCCCGTGGTATCAAAACTCGCAGGGACTCATGGCCTTTGGGTTTATCAACGTTCTCAAATCCGTGGCATAGTGCAGTAAAGTTTGGCAAGCGAGTACCAAAGGGGGTGTGGCTACCGGTTAATTCCTGCTGTAACAACCTTACAACTGCTTCAGCAAAGACTCCAGCTCGAAGACCAGCTGAATCATATTGCGCAGACACGAACGCAGCTTTCAGGTCGATATAGCTTTTTATGATTTTGGTTCTAAAGCTTTTATCCACGGAAGCTAACGCATCGGCTATAACATCATGATTTTGCGACATACTGATAGCTTCCAGATTCGTTTTTGGTTCTTTCTAGCTTTTCTTCCCTTAGCAATCGAACAAGCGTTGGTGACATGTCGGTCGCTTTGAATTTCACCGCCTTTTTATGCTGGATATGCTCAATTATCTCTGCAATCTGACGTGGTTTCGAAAAATACCCTTCACTGATAAGAGACTCCAGAACCTTCTTCGGCCCAACTCGCCGGGCCCCGCTAGTTTTCTTGGATTTTGTTGTTGCTGTTGAATCTTTGCGGCTCGATTTAGGCTTAGCGCTCTTGGTCGTCTTCTTCTTTGAAGGAATAGGTCTGTCGGAGGTGCTGGGGTCACCAATATGAGCTAAATGGTCTTCGCCCGGCCCCATGATCTGGTAGATATACTTTAGCCCCTGCTTATTTCTGTTCACAAGATCGGTCGCGCCGGATAGTGCCATCCCTACTGCGTCCTTGCTTGTTCTGATTCGAAATTTTTCAGTCAAAACTTTGGCTATATCGGTGTTTGATAACCCATCAACCTGAAATTCCGTCCGGGCAATTTGAAGTACCATTAACGCTCTATCTAGAACCTTGGTAGCGGCTTTTATTCCAGGGTGCTGAGTCGTATCAATCGAAGATAGGGCTGAGTGAGCATCATTCTGATCTTTGTTTTCACTTTTACCTGAAGTCTTTATTTTTGGAGGCTGTTTACGATTTTTTTCTACTTGATTTGAAGTTAGGTCTTGATGTGAGTGTGTTAGGAGATCCAACGCACGATTAAAAGCAGCTTCCTGCATGTTCTCAGGTACTTGTGTAGCAATTTCAGATGCTTACTTGAACAGCTCTTTTAGGTCGGGAACTGTAGGTTTATTTGTCATTTTTAACTATCTCCATTAGTACACAGTGCTACATACTTGTCCTGGCGCATAACCATTATTGAACGCCACGTGCGACATATGTTCGAAACGCGTGCGCATGATGTACCCGTATTTGGACATAAACGTGCAGCTGCAACATATCATTCCCTGATTGGTTCGTTATTTTATCCACATTACTCTGATTTTAAACGAAAAATCAATCGGTCAATAAATTCTCTCAAATATGACGTATTCGCTTATACCGTCCAGGCCAGTATCTTGTATAGAATCATCCTATGAATAAACGAGCAATAGTTATAGGCGCCACGGGACTGGTTGGCCGCGCCCTGACAGATCAACTTGCCGAGGTTGAGCATGTTTCTGAAGTTGTCACGCTTACCCGCCGCCCAGCCGAGCATCCCAGTGCAAAAGTAAAAAACCATGTGGTGGATTTCGATGATCTGGATAGCTGCGCTGAATTGTTCAGTGCGGATATATTATTCTCGTGCTTAGGCACTACCCGCAAACAGGCAGGCTCGCTCGCTTCCCAGCGAAGGGTTGACCTGGATTATCAATATAAAGCTGCGCAACTTGCTGTGGAGAATGGTGTGGGGCATTACTTGCTGGTTTCTTCTAGTGGTGCCGATGCCAGCAGCACTAATCCTTATCTAAAAATGAAAGGCGAGCTGGAAGATAAGGTCACAGCCCTGGCCTTTGAGCGAATCAGTATCTTTCAGCCTTCACTATTGTTGGGGTCACGAGTAGATTTCAGGCTCGGTGAAACCTTGGCTAGCTGGGTGTTGCCGGGGCTATGTCGCTTGCCACCACTGCGTCGTTTCCGACCTATTACGGGCCAGGAGATAGCTGAGAAAATGAGCTATGTAAGCCAGCAGTCAGGGCAGGCGCTGGAGTGGTTTCGACTTGATGAGGTGTTTTTATAACAGAGAGGTAGTTTAGAGAGGCGCCGGTGATGGCTTAGAGGTGAAACCCTTGCCCTGTCTTGCATCGTGGAGGCGCTTGCTATAACTCTCTTAATACCCGCAAGCCCCGTATGGACTCTGTATCCGAGCACTGTGTTGGCGCTGTCCTGGTAAAAGATGAGCAGAAATTAGGCCTAAATTGTTTTATCATGTGCGGCCCAATTGCCCTGCTCGTCGGGGCGATTGTTGACTAGAATGTGACTAGAATGAAAGCAATCCCTGTGTCCAGATGGTGTCTCTCTGGCGCATCGTTAATTAAGGCCGTTTAATGAACTCAAGTGCTCACGAGTCAAGCACCCGCGAAATCGTTGCAGCTATGCAAGATATGCCGGGTGGTTTGTTACCGATTCTCCACGAAATTCAGCATGCTCTGGGCTATGTCCCCGAGGATTGTGTGCCGATTATTGCTGAGGGGCTCAATCTGTCCCGCGCCGAGGTTCATGGCGTAATCAGTTTTTATCATCACTTTCGCAGCGAGCCTGCGGGCAAGCATGTGGTACAGATTTGCCGAGCCGAAGCCTGCCAGGCGGTGGGTGCGCGAGGCCTTGAAGCCCATGTTCAAACTAGCCTGGATGTAAAAATGGGCGAGACTACCACCGACGGAAACCTGACAATCGAACCAGTGTACTGCCTGGGCAATTGTGCCTGCGGGCCTTCAGTTCAGATTGGTGAGGATGTTCATGCCCGTGTTACTCCAAAGCGCTTCGACGTGCTTGTGGCTGATTTGAAAATAAATGGGGGAGCTAAGTAATGCTCACTGTTTACGTTCCCCGCGATACCACTGCCTGCGCTTTGGGTGCTGATGGGGTGGTTGATGCCATCGTCGCTGAAGCAGCGTCTCGGAACATAGAGATCAAACTTGTCCGCAACGGCTCCCGTGGCCTGTTCTGGCTGGAAACGTTGGTTGAGGTGGAAACTCCGGCAGGGCGTATGGCTTATGGCCCGGTCAATGCCAGCGATGTTACGGGCTTATTTGATGCAAAGTTTCACGAGGGTGCTGCCCATGAGCTGGGCCTTGGTTTAACAGAAGACATCCCCTACCTCAAAAATCAGCTGCGTGTGAATTTTGCCCGAGCAGGGATTATTGATCCGCTTTCTATCGATGACTACAAAACTCACGGTGGCTACGGGGGATTGACCCGTGCACTGGCGCTAGAAGCTCAGGCCATTGTTGATGAGGTGAAGGCCTCCGGCTTGCGGGGTAGAGGTGGGGCGGCATTCCCTGCCGGTATCAAATGGCAGACGGTTCTCGATACCCCAAACGAGCAGAAGTACATCGTCTGTAATGCTGACGAAGGTGATTCGGGTACTTTTGCCGATCGTCTGTTGATGGAAGCTGATCCCTACCAACTGATTGAAGGCATGACCATTGCAGGTTTGGGTGTGGGTGCCACTCAGGGCTATATCTATTTGCGCTCTGAATACCCAAAGGCCCATGAAGTATTAAAAGCAGCTTTGGCCAATGCCTACGAAGCCGGTTATTTGGGCATCGATGTTGCTGGCAGCGGCAAACATTTTGATCTGGAAGTACGCCTCGGTGCGGGTGCCTATATTTGTGGCGAAGAAACCTCACTACTCGACAGCCTCGAAGGCAAGCGCGGACTGGTCAGATCCAAACCACCGTTACCCGCCATCATCGGTTTATTTGGTAAACCCACGGTGATTAACAACGTGCTGACCTTGGCGACCGTTTCGGCAATCTTTGAAAAAGGCGCAGACTTTTATAAAGGTCTCGGCACGGGTCGTTCTCTGGGCACCTTGCCCATGCAACTGGCGGGCAATATCAAACGCGGCGGTATTGTCGAGCTGGCCTTTGGTTCGACCTTGCGTGACTTGATGGAAGACTTTGGTGGCGGTACTGCTAGTGGGCGACCAATGAAAGCGGTACAAGTCGGCGGGCCACTCGGCGCTTACCTGCCGGAATCACAATGGGATATCGCTCTCGATTACGAAGCCTTTGCGGCAGCTAAAGCCATGCTTGGTCATGGCGGCGTTGTGGTCTTTGACGACAGTGTCGATATGCTGGAGCAAGCTCGCTTTGCCATGGAGTTTTGTGTGGTGGAATCCTGCGGCAAATGTACACCGTGTCGTGTCGGTTCAACTCGGGGTGTGGAGGTGATTGATAAAATTCGCGCCTCTGATAGCAGTGATAAACAGCGCGACGATAATTTAATTTTGCTAGAAGAGCTGTGCGACACCATGGAATTTGGCTCGCTTTGTGCCATGGGCGGCTTAACACCGTTTCCTGTACGTAGCTCGGTTAAGCACTTCCCTGAAGATTTTTATTGATTAGAGAGTGGTGCTTAGGCGATGTACCCGTAAGTACTGAATAAGGTCGAGAGAGGAACGAACATGCTGCAATATTACGAGCCCGAAAAAGATTTTGGTACGCCACCCAGTCTAGCCACCGAAACCGTCGGCCTGATTATCGATGGCGTATCTGTGGAAGTGCCCGCGGGCACCTCGGTGATGCGCGCTGCATCAGAACTTGGCATAAAAATACCCAAGCTCTGCGCCACGGATTCTCTCGAAGCCTTCGGCTCCTGCCGCATGTGCATGGTCGAAATCCAGGGCCGCAAGGGTTATCCCGCTTCCTGCACCACCCCTGCCGAAGAAGGCATGGTGGTGAATACCCAAACCGATAAAGTCGCTGGCCTGCGTCGCAATGTGATGGAGTTGTATATCTCCGATCATCCCCTCGACTGTCTGACCTGTCCCACCAACGGCAACTGCGAATTGCAGGATACTGCTGGCCAGGTAGGCTTGCGGGAAGTGCGTTATGGCTACGAAGGCAATAATCATCTCGATGCCGAAAAAGACCAGTCCAACCCTTATTTCACCTTTGATCCCTCCAAGTGCATCGTTTGCTCTCGCTGCGTGCGCGCCTGTGAAGAAACCCAGGGCACCTTTGCTTTGACGATTGATGGCCGGGGGTTTGAATCCAAAGTCAGCCCCAGCCAGAACCAGGATTTTCTATCTTCAGAATGTGTATCCTGCGGTGCCTGTGTGGCGGCGTGTCCCACGGCAACGCTCACTGAAAATACCATTATCAACCTGGGTCAGCCGGAACACAGCGTGATTACCACCTGTGCTTATTGTGGTGTGGGTTGTGCATTCAAAGCCGAAATGCGCGGTAACACTGTGGTCAATATGACCCCCTGGAAAGATGGTAAAGCTAATGAAGGCCACGCCTGCGTGAAAGGGCGCTTTGCCTTTGGTTATGCCACTCACGAAGATCGCATTACCTCGCCAATGATTCGAGACTCCATCGAAGAACCCTGGCAGGAAGTCAGCTGGGATGAGGCTTTTACCTTTGCCGCAAAACGACTGCGCGACACCCAGGAAAAATATGGCCCCAACAGTATCGGCGGCATTAGCTCTTCTCGTTGCACCAATGAAGAAGTCTGGCTGGTGCAAAAAATGGTGCGTGCTGGTTTCGGTAATAACAATATCGATACCTGTGCGCGGGTCTGTCATTCCCCCACCGGCTACGGTTTAAAAACCACCTTAGGCGAATCGGCGGGTACCCAGTCTTTTGCCTCGGTCGCTAAATCCGATGTGGTTATGGTGATGGGTGCCAACCCCACCGACGCCCACCCGGTGTTTGGCTCCCGCCTGAAAAAACGCCTGCGTGAAGGTGCCAAGTTGATTGTCGTTGATCCTCGAAAAATTCAGTTGGTCGATGCACCCCATGTGAAGGCCGATTACCACCTACAGGTTCGGCCTGGCACCAACGTCGCGTTTATCAATGCCATGGCTCACGTGATTGTTGCGGAAGGCCTTGAAGCCAAAGCCTTTATCGCCGAGCGCTGTGAAATCCCTACTTACGAACAGTGGTGTGCTTTTGTTAGCGATGAAAAACAATCCCCGGAAGCCAGCGAAAGCATTACCGGTATTCCCGCTGCCGATGTCCGGGCGGCGGCGAGGCTTTTTTCCACAGGTGGAAATGCCGCGATTTATTACGGCCTCGGTGTCACCGAACACAGCCAGGGTTCGACTACGGTCATGGGCATTGCCAATCTGGCGATGCTTACCGGTAACATCGGTCGCGAAGGCGTCGGTGTGAACCCCATGCGCGGTCAGAACAATGTGCAGGGTTCCTGCGATATGGGTTCTTTCCCCCACGAATTACCGGGCTATCGCCATATTTCCGACGGCGAAACCCGGGCGACATTCGAGCAGGACTGGAACGTCGTATTGGACGCCGAGCCAGGGCTGCGTATTCCCAATATGTTTGATGCCGCCATTGATGGCGACTTCAAGGGCCTGTATTGCCAGGGCGAGGATATCGCCCAGTCCGACCCTAATATTCACCATGTTGAAGCTGCGCTGTCATCGCTGGATTGTTTGATTGTCCAGGATCTTTTCCTTAACGAAACCGCCAAATTCGCCCATGTATTTTTGCCGGGTTCCTCGTTTCTGGAAAAAGACGGTACCTTTACCAATGCCGAGCGCCGGATCTCACCGGTGCGCCAGGCTATGCCGCCTAAAGCTGGGCTGGCGGACTGGGAGGTCACCCTTGGTTTGGCGAAAGCTCTGGGTGTGGACATGCACTACGATCACCCCAGCGAAATTATGGATGAAATTGCCCGCTTAACCCCGACCTTTACCGGTGTTAATTACGAGCGGCTCGATGAGCTGGGCAGCATTCAGTGGCCCTGTAATGCGGCGACGCCCGATGGTACGCCGACTATGCACATCAATGAATTTGTCCGTGGCAAAGGCTTTTTTGCGGTCACCGAATTCACGCCCACCGATGAACGCGCCACCCGTAAATTCCCACTGCTGTTAACCACCGGGCGGATTTTGAGTCAGTACAATGTGGGTGCCCAGACTCGCCGCACGGAGAACAACACCTGGCACGAGGAAGATATCCTTGAAATTCATCCCCACGATGCCGAAGAGCGTGGCATTAAAGATGGCGACTGGGGCGGTATTCAAAGTCGAGTTGGGGATACCGTGTTGCGTGTGAAAATCAGTGAGAATGTTCAGCCAGGTGTGGTTTACACCACCTTTCATCATCCTTTTTCGGGTGCCAATGTGGTGACCACGGATAATTCCGACTGGGCCACCAATTGCCCGGAATACAAAGTCACTGCCGTCGAGGTTAGTAAAGTTGTCGCACCTGCCCGTTGGCAAGACCGTCAACAGAAGTTCAACGAGCAGCAACTCGGCCTTCTCAAAGGGGCGAAACGTCGGGATGAAACAGCGAAACAAGTCTGATAGTTCTAAGCCTGGTTCTGCGGATAACACTAGGAAATTAGCCTCCGGAGAAAATCCAGCTGCAGTTGTTGGCGAAGTGAGCGCCTCTCGCCAGGTTCAGGACTGGCGCGCCGGTCAATCTACCCTGGTCGATGATCAAATTATTGAAGAGCAGGCGGTAGCACTGGTTTATAACGGCATCTCCCATGTGGTGATGATGGCGACACCTGACCACCTCGAAGATTTTGCCCTGGGTTTCAGTCTTAGCGAAGGCATTCTCCTCTCGCCCAATGAGCTGTATGACCTCGAAGTGAGGCACCAGGACAAAGGCATCGAAGTGGCCATGACTGTCAGCACCCAACGATTCGCTCACCTGAAAGAAGCCCGCCGAAATATGACCGGTCGCACTGGTTGTGGGTTGTGTGGTGCTGAATCTCTGGAGCAAGCGATTCGAGAGCCCGCCTTAATCTCAGGTGCACAACAATTCTCTCACGATGCCATTGAGCGAGCTGTGCGGAGTCTCGAAGCCAATCAGCCTTTACAGAGCGTGACCGGTGCGGTGCATGGCGCGGCCTGGTGCGACGGTGAAGGTAATATTGAATTGGTGCGGGAGGATGTCGGTCGTCATAACGCGCTGGATAAACTTTACGGTAGCTTATGTCGCGATCATTTATCTGGCGATCAACAACAGCTCAGCGCTAATCATTTTGTGTTGATATCCAGCCGCGCCAGTTATGAAATGGTCGTCAAGGCTGCAGCCATGGGGGTGGAGATGCTGGTTGCCGTGTCTGCACCCACGCGCCTGGCCATAGATCTTGCCGAGCGGGTTAATATTACCCTGGTCGGATTCGCCCGACCGGGTCGGCATATGGTCTATAGCCACCCGCAGCGCATTGTATGATTTTTGTGTTCCGAAAAATGTCGTGTAAAAATTAGCAATGTCGTTTAAACATTAACAAAGGAGTTAAACTTCTCGTGTCAGAAAACAGTATCGATCACCTGGTAAAAATGGCTAACCAGATTGCAGCCGGTGTGCCTGTGGTCTCGACCGAAGCAAAAGTCGAAAGTACCGCCTCTCACATCAGCAAATTCTGGACACCATTAATGAAAAAACAAATTACTGAGTTTGTTAACGGCGGCGATGAAGGTTTGACACCGGTTGCTGCGCAGGCAGTGGTTTCTCTTAGTAGAAAATAGCTATCGGGATGATCTTATATCTGGAGATAAGATCGAAGGTTAAGCGTTAAGTTTAAGTGCTAAAGGTCAAGTGCTGATCTATAAAGCCTGTTTGCTTTGTAAACTAGGGCTATTGTAGGCCAAGACTGTTGTAAACTTGATTACGCTGTATAAATGGATCATCAGAATCAACATCGATTGCCTGTGTCGCTATGCGTCAGTATTAAATAAGACTAAAGTTATTTGAAAAACACCCTTCTGAAACTCATTCGATCACTCTTCGGTAGCGTCCGCGATTTGCTACCGATTGTGTTGGTGATTCTGTTTTTCCAGTTCTTCGTATTGCAGCAGCCTTTGCCCAATATCGCTCAGCTTTTGTTGGGTGTACTGTTTGTTATTCTTGGTTTAACGTTTTTCATTCATGGACTTGAGCAGGGTTTATTTCCTATTGGCGAATCCATGGCCCACGCCTTCGCCCGTAAAGGCAGCGTGTTCTGGTTGGTGGCATTCGCCTTTTGTTTAGGTTTCGGCACCACCGTCGCCGAACCAGCCTTGATTGCTGTAGCCGCAGAAGCGGCGAGCGTGGCGGCCAACGGGGCAATGATAGAAAAGTCGGAAGAAGCGCAAGCCCGATATGCCACGGGCCTGCGACTAACCGTGGCCTTCTCAGTGGGTCTGGCCATCGTCATCGGTGTGATTCGTATATTGAAAGGCTGGCCCATCCACTGGTTTATTATCAGCGGATATATGCTGGTAGTAGTAATGACTATGTTTGCACCGAAGGAAATTATCGGTATAGCCTACGATTCTGGTGGTGTGACCACCTCAACGATTACCGTACCACTGGTGACCGCCCTCGGCGTTGGCCTGGCGTCTTCAATTAAAGGCCGCAACCCGATGATCGACGGTTTTGGGCTGATCGCCTTTGCATCCTTGACGCCGATAATATTTGTTATGGCCTACGGGATGTTTATCTAATGGACATCATTGCTGACCTGTTCGCTACCATACTTGCGACTACCAGGGATGTGCTGCCTATCGCGGTGATAATTTTTGGCTTCCAGTTTGTTGTTATCCGTAAAAAGCCAGCCAATCTTGGCCAGATTTTAATCGGCTTCGCCTGGGTCTTGATCGGTTTATCTTTCTTTCTTGTAGGCCTTGAGTGGTGCTTGTTCCCACTGGGTCGCTTAATGGCTGAACAGCTGACCGACCCGGCTTTCATCCACGGAGCTAATGCCAGCGTAAGCGTGCTGCAGGACATAAACTGGCGGGACTACTATTGGGTTTACCTGTTTGCTTTCCTGATCGGGTTTTAGCACCACCATTGCCGAGCCTTCGTTAATCGCTGTCGCTATAAAAGCTAACGAGGTATCGGGGGGAGCCATCGGTGTGTGGGGCTTGAGGATTTCCGTCGCGATGGGTGTTGCGGTGGGCATTTCCCTGGGCTGTTATCGTATCGTCGTTGGT
This sequence comes from Porticoccaceae bacterium, assembly GCA_019090225.1. Lineage (GTDB taxonomy): Bacteria > Pseudomonadota > Gammaproteobacteria > Pseudomonadales > Porticoccaceae > HB2-32-21. The sequence goes on along the minus strand of JAHRWI010000164.1, from coordinate 8,367 downwards.
GACCCAATCCATTGGTACATTATTGGGGGCTATATTATTGTGGTTGCCCAAACGGCTATTGCGCCAAAATTGATTGTGCCCCTGGCTTATGACTCTGGTGGCGTCACCACATCGACGGTCACCGTACCTTTGGTGGCGGCCCTTGGACTAGGTCTTTCCGAAACTGTGCCGGGAAGAAACCCCCTGATTGATGGTTTTGGCTTAATTGCCTTTGCCAGTTTGTTCCCTATTATTTCTGTTATGGCCTACGCTCAACTATCTGAAGCCAGAGCAAATTATGAAAAAAGAGCGCGTGATAAGCGTTCCTGACTGGATTAACCTTATGTCCCGAGAGGCGAAAATATGCACTTTAAAATGATAATGGTTTTTGTCGAGGATGATAAAACCGATGCTGTGATGAAGGCCTCACGGGAGGCTGGCGCTACCGGTGCTACTGTCATCAACAACGCTCGGGGTGAGGGTCTGAAGAAAGCTAAAACCTTCTTTGGCCTGTCGCTGGAAACCCAGCGTGACGTGATATTGCTGTTAGTTGAAGAGCATCTTAGCCGTCACATACTTGAAGAAATCGCTCGGGTTGGCGAATTTGATGCCAAGCCGGGCACCGGTATTGCTGTTCAGGTCGATGTTGAAGATGCCCTGGGCGTGGCGCATCAAGCTAAACAAATTAGTGACGATATGGAGGAACTCCTGTGAGTAAAAGCAAAGTGATTAAAGTTGTGGATATTATGCATGAAAAGCACATAGAGCTTGATGGCATGGCGACCGTTACGGAGGCTCTGGAGGCGATGAAAGAGAGCCGTGCTGAGGTGGTGATCATTAAAAAGCGCAGTGAGAATGATGCCTTTGGTATCTTGCTTTTATCCGATATTGCCAAAAAAGTGCTGGCTAAAGATCGAGCACCAGACCGGGTAAATATTTACGAAATTATGTCTAAGCCGGTTGTTCCAGTTGATCCTGAAATGGATGTCCGTTACTGCGCTCGACTCTTTGACCAGTTTGGTTTATCTAATGCACCGGTTATGGTCGATGGCAAAGTAGTCGGTATTGTCAGTTACAGCGAGCTGGTGTTTGATGGTTTGAGTGAGCTGGTTTAAGCAGAATCACTTGATGGATATCTTAGCCATGAGGCCGTACGGGATGAGCATCCTCAGCACGGTTCAATTGTTTCTGAGCACAAGCCCCCTGGGATTTTACCCAGGGAGTTGTTTACAACGAAGCTGGCGAGATAAAGCCTGAATTCAGACCAGGACCGGGGCCAGAGCTTGAACCCCCCGACCAGGAGCCAGATTCAAATAGCCGCCGCCACTTCCATACCCTGACTCACCGCCGCCAGGGCATCGAGTTCCTTAGCTTCAGAAGCGCCGCCAATTAAACGACAATTGATGCCCGCACCAGTCAGTTCGTTATACAGAGCATTATTAGAATCCTGTCCGGTACAAATCACGATACTGTCTACGGCGAGAGTAAGGTCTTCATCATTGACACTGTAATGCAGGCCGTCATCATCAATTTTCTGGTAGCTCACGCCGGGAATGCTATTGACTCCCGCAGCATCTAATTCTGCCCGCAAAACCCAGCCGCTAGTCAGGCCGAGACTACGACCCAGGGACTTCGGTTTGCGTTGCATCATAGTGATTTCATGGGCTGGAGCTGGGAACTTCGGCCCCGCTTTGGACAGGGAGCCCGGCTCACTCATGGTGGTATCGACACCCCATTTGACCAGAAAGCTATCGGTATCCGGCGCGCTATCACTTTTGCCATGGGTCAGTAAGACCGCGACATCAAAGCCGATACCGCCAGCACCTAGAATGGCCACCCGTTTGCCGGTTGTCGCCTGACCGGTTAATAGATCCAGATAGGAAATAACGGATGGGTGATCAATACCCGCAATATCCGGGATGCGCGGGGTGATGCCGGTCGCGACGATGACTTCATCAAATTTATCACCGAGGGTAGTGGCATCGACCCTGGTGTTGAGTTGCACATCGACGCCGAACTTATCGAGTTGCGACTGGAAGTAACGAATAAATTCATAAAATTCAGTTTTGTCCGGGACGATTTTGGCCAGGTTTAATTGCCCACCGATTTCGCTACCGGCTTCAAACAAGGTGACGTTATGACCCCGCTCTGCGGCGGTGCAGGCGGCGGATAATCCAGCTGGGCCTGAGCCAATCACGGCAACAGTTTTATTGCCTTTGATGGCGACAGCTTCATTGAACTCCAGCTCGCGCGCAGCTTTAGGGTTAACCAGACAACTGGTGACGCGGTCGGTAAAGATGAAGTCGAGACAGGCCTGATTACAGCCAATACAGGTGTTAATTTCGTTGGCTTCACCATCGGTGACCTTACGGGCAAAGTGAGGGTCGGCGAGCATGGGCCGTGCCATGGAAACCATCGCCGCGTCACCACTGGCGACAATATCTTCGGCGACTTCGGGGGTGTTAATTCGGTTGGAGGCAATCACCGGAATGTTAACGTTGTCTGCCAGATTGCGGATGGCAAAGCGCCAGGCGGCGCGGGGTACCATGTAGGCGATGGTCGGAATACGGGCTTCGTGCCAACCAATACCCGTGTTAAATAAGGTCACACCAGCCTGCTCCAGAGCCTGGGCTAACTGTACGATTTCAGCGCCGGTAGCCCCGTTTTCGACCAGGTCGATAGCGGAAATACGGTACATAAGAATAAAATTATCGCCGACTTTTTCTTTGGTGCGTTTGACGATTTCAATGGCAAAACGCATGCGGTTTTCGTAACTGCCACCCCACTCGTCAGTGCGATTGTTGGTGCGGGTGACCAGCATTTGGTTAATTAAATAACCCTCTGAGGCCATGATTTCGACACCGTCGTACCCGGCTTTTTTAGCGAGCAGGGAGCAGTTAGCGAAGTCTTCAATAATTTGCTCAATCTCTTCACCGGCCAAAATATGGGGGGTGCAGGGATTAATGCGTGAAGGAATATCCGACGCACCCACCGGTTGATCAATCTTGGCATTACGCCCTGTGTGCAGCACTTGCATCAAAATCTTGCCGCCCTCGGCGTGGACCTGATCAGTCACCAGGCGATGGTTCTCAATCTCGTCTTCGTTGTCAAATACCGGTGCGCCAGTTTCGATAACACCACTGTCGTTGGGGGCATAACCACCCGTCACTATCAGGCCCGCGCCGCCTTTAGCGCGCTCGCCATAGAAAGCTGCCAGTCGCTCCCAGGGTCGGTCGATTAGCTCCATTCGGGTTTGCATAGAACCCATCATGATGCGGTTTTTAATGGTAGTGAAGCCGAGGTCGAGGGGTTGTAGCAGCTTGGGGAAATTCATGTCACAGCGCCTTTAATACAGATGTTAAATTGAGAGTTTAATCGCGGTTAGTCAGGGGAATTAAGTGCTCAACAGCCGGCAGTTGCTTTCGTGCTTAAAGAGCGGCGCCAATGTTAACTTATCTGGCGGTTTGAGGGATAGGCTTGAAGTTGTCACTAGGAGGTGTCCTTGTGACTGATCGGCGTTCGGGGCTGGTGACTGTGGACCACACTATTTATCCCTCTTGCTACACCAGTTAATGAAGTAATTTGGCGTGAACTTACTAGTACAGACAGTCCAGAAAAGCTATCCAGAAAAACAACCCAGCAAAACAGCCGAGTAAATATGTGCTTGAATGTGATCTATGGTTGATTTGAACTGGCTTATTTTAATAATGCACGTGCTAGCTGCCGCCGCGGCGTCATGGCATGCACTGTTGTATAAACGGGATTCTCGGGCGGCGTTTGGTTGGATAGGCGTGTGCATTTTATTCCCATTGGCCGGTTCATTATTGTATTACCTGCTCGGCATCAACCGGGTGGAGAACAAAGCGCGCTTGTTAGGTAGGAGTGGATTAGTAGGTAGGAACGAAGCGTTCAGTGAACAGCCCAAGCGGCGTTTCGTCGATTTTGAACGAGGCTCAGGACCAGTGCCACCCGTATGCGATTTGGGCACAGAGCAAACAGGCCTCATGGGGACAAGTTATGCTGTCACCGGATTGCCATTACTTGAAGACAACCGGATAAGGGTTTTATTTAACGGCGAAGGTGTTTATCCACCCATGTTAGAGGCGATAACACAGGCGACTAGCGTCATCTATTTATCAACGTATATTTTTGAAACTAACGAGACCGGTAGACAGTTTATAGAAGCGCTGGGTAAAGCTGTGAAGCGGGGTGTCGATGTCAGGGTCATGATCGATGGCATGGGCGAAAAATACTCATTCCCTCGTGCCACGCGTTTGCTGAAACGACTCGGCGTACAAGTATGCCGGTTCAATCCACCGACCCTGGTGCCGCCGTCTGGGTCATTTAACTTACGTAACCACCGTAAGATACTGGTGGTGGACAATCGTATCGGGTTTACGGGCGGTATAAATATTGGCGACCGACATTTAATCGCAAACCCCGCCATCAAGAATCCGGTAGCAGATATCCACTTTTCAATTATCGGGCCGGTCGTAGAGCAATTGAGGTCGGCCTTCGCTGATAGTTGGTGCCAGTCTACTGGCGAGCCATTAACAGCGATAATAAAAGATGCTCAAAGCAAAGATTTGTTTAGCGCCAGTCACGAAGGTAACTGCCGTTGTCGGGTAATTACCGATGGCCCCGATGAAAATCTTGATCGATTGGCGCTGGTATTAGAAGCGGCAGTGAACTCAGCACAGCGTAGTGTTTCTATAATGACCCCTTATTTCTTACCCTCGCGAGCTTTAATAGGCTGCATACGAAGCGCGGCTTTGCGGGGTGTTAAAGTGAGGGTGGTGTTACCCGGAAAAAGTAATCTACGCTATGTTCATTGGGCGACCCGCAACATGTTGTGGGAGTTGTTGTATTACAATGTCGAGGTCTACTATCAACCGCCGCCTTTTGCCCACTCCAAATTATTTCTTGTTGATGACGACTACGCATTACTTGGCTCAGCCAATATCGATCCACGTAGCTTGCGGCTTAACTACGAGTTAGGTCTCGAAGTTTATAGTCGACAGCTAAGCGAGCAGTTACTCAAACACTTTGACCAAGTGGTGGATGCATCGAAGCCAGTGATCCTCGAAGAGGTCGATAGCCGATCCCTGCCTCAAAGAACCAGAGATGCCCTGTGTTGGTTGTTTTCTCCCTATTTGTGAGCATCTCTGGAGGAATTTAAAGGCCGATTTAATCGGTGTTAAGGGGTGGCATTCAGTCAACCGACAATTGAGCGTTTGGAAATTTCCTCCAGCATCACTTCTGTGGCGCCACCGCCAATACTCTGCACTCGTGCATCCCGCACCATGCGTTCAATAGCGCTCTCGCGGATATAACCAAAACCGCCGTGGAACTGCTGGCAGGTATACATGGTTTCGTTCACCAACTCACAACAAAAGGCTTTGGCCATGGATACTTCCTTGACGCAGTCCTGTCCCATGGAGTCTAGCCAGGCAGCGTGATAGGTGAGTTGTCGGCCTGCTTCAACCTTGGCCTGTAACATGGCCAGGCGTTGGCGAATGGTTTGTTTTTCCCACAGGGTTTCACCGAAGGCTTTACGTTCCTGAACGTATTGCAAGGTGATCTCCAGGGCTTTAGCGGCTTCGCCCATGGATTGTGCCGCCAGTACGGTGCGCTCGTTCTGGAAGTTTTTCATAATTGAATAAAAACCTTTATTCAATTCGCCGAGAATATTTTCTTTTAGTACCCGGCAATTATCGAAGACCAGTTCTGCGGTGTCTGAGCAGCGCCAGCCCTGCTTGTCGAGGGCACGACTAACGCTAAATCCTGCCATTCCTTTTTCGACGATAAAAATCGTGATGCCCCGGGAGGCCTTAACTGAGGTGTCAGTTTTTGCTGCAACAAAATAAATATCGCCTTTAACGCCATTGGTAATAAACATTTTGCTACCGTTGAGAAGGTAGCTATCGCCATCTTCTTTCGCGGTGGTGCGCATACCTTGCACATCGGAACCAGCGTCTGGCTCGGTCACGGCTACTGCACAGATCTTTTTGCCGGCTATTAGGTCGGGCATGTATTTGTCTTTCTGGGCTTTGTTGCCAAAGTTTTCTAGATGGGGCGATGCCATATCGGTGTGCACCATGACCGTTGCCACAAAGCCGCCAAAGCTGGATCGACCCAGTTCTTCGGCAAGAATAACGCTACTCAGCGTGTTCATATTGCTGCCGCCGTATTCTTCGCCATAGCGAATACCGAGAAAGCCCAGGTCACCCATTTTTTTCAGCACATCACGTGGCACAAAACCGTCTTCTTCCCATTGTTCGCCGTTGGGTACGATCTCATGTTCGACAAAGCGACGGATTTGCTCACGGAGCATATTTTGTTCTTCGGAAAAATACAGTTGATTCATGTTTTACCTCGGTCGGCATCTGTTAAAGGCTCTTTTTTGAGCGCATATGAAGAATTGTTAAGAGCGTAGTTAAATAGGGGTTTCACCAGGGGCTAGCTCGATTAATATCGCACCACCATCGACACTGTCGCCCTGAGCACAGAATATTTCCGCTACCTTGCCGTCGGTTTGTGCATTGAGATTATGTAGCAGTTTCATTGAGTCCAGCACTACCAGTGTGTCGCCCGCGCTGACTTGATCACCAACAGCGACCTTAATCTCCGTGACCTGGCCGGGCAGTGTTGCGACGACATTACGTTCGCCACTGCCTTTGCTGGCCGCATCGCTGAGTGCCAGTTGTTGTTCATTGAGTTGCTGGTAACGATAGCTTTGGCCCGCCCATTGCACCACAAGCTCTTTATCGAGAAGATCAATGCTTAGCTGCCGGCTCAAACCGTCTATTTCTACCTGCAATAACTGTCCTACCTGTAAAGCATGTTCTTCGAGCCAATACCCGTGGCAGGATTGTGAATGATCTTCGCGGTCGTTATCTGGGTGGGTAGCGATCTGGGTTTGATAAACGCCATTGCTTCCGCTGATGGAGACAGTTTCGATATCCCCTTCCGGGGTAATCAGGTTAACCCTGGTTTTACCGATCAGACCTGTGCGACCCAGTACCCGAAATCCGCCCAGGGATTGCCAGGGCGAGAGGTGTTGCTCAGGTGATGGACGTTCGAGTGCCATAACACTGGCCACGGCAGCGCAGATTAGAAGATGGTCATCACTGGCTTTATTGCCCCATTGGCCGTCAAATGCATTGCCTAAATAGTTGGTGGTGAGTGGGCTGGCGACAAAATTATCATGACGCAAAATGCTGCTGAGAAATTCCAGGTTGGTACCGACGCCGACTAAGGTGAAGTCAGCTAAACCGCGCAATAAGGCCTGCCGAGCCTGCTCCCGATCTGGGCCGCTGCCAATCACTTTGGCGAGCATGGGGTCGTAATAGGGCTTGATGGCTGAACCCTGGCGGATGCCGCTATCGACTCTGACATCCTCATGGCTGGGTTCGCGATAAAGTGAGAAGGTCCCGGTCTCGGGACGATAATCATTGGCCGGGTCTTCGGCATTCACCCGTGCTTCAATGGCCCAACCGCTCGCAGTAATTTGTTCCTGACTGACCGGCAGTACCTCGCCTGCGGCAATACGAATCTGCCATTCGACCAGATCAAAGCCGGTAATGGCCTCGGTGACGGGATGCTCAACCTGTAGCCGGGTATTCATTTCCAGAAAGTAAGTTTCGCCGGTGTTATCGTCGAGCAAAAATTCAACCGTGCCTAAAGAATCATAAGCAATGGTTTTGCCGAGAATAATGGCATCGCGAAATAGCTGTGCGCGTTGTGTCTGGTCGAGAAAAGCCGCAGGTGCTTCTTCGATCACCTTCTGGTGATTGCGCTGGATGGAGCATTCCCGTTCAAACAGATGGACAATATTGCCGAGCTTGTCAGCCGCCAATTGCACTTCGATATGCCGTGGTGAGGTGATGAGTTTTTCCAGCAGGACACTGTCATCGCCAAAGCCGGACAGGGCTTCCTGTTTTGCCTGGGGTAATTCGGCAACGAGTTGCTCGGTGTTGTCGATGCGGCGCATACCGCGACCGCCACCGCCCGCACTGGCTTTAATCATTATCGGAAAGCCGATTTTTTTTGCCGCTTCCGCTAATACCTGTTCGCTTTGATCGGCCCCGTGATAACCGGGAATAGTCGCAACTCCAGCTTTTTCGGCCAGGTTTTTGGATTCGATTTTGGAACCCATCAGCCGAATGGCTTCGCGGTGAGGGCCGATAAAGGTAATGCCTTCTTTCTCGCAGGCGGCGATTAGCACTTCGCTCTCGGATAAAAAGCCGTAGCCGGGATGAATGGCATCAGCGCCGGTGCGTTGGGCTGCGGCAATAATAGCCTCGGCATTTAGATAGGATTGCGCGCTTTCGGCTGGACCGATTAATACGGCCTCGTCGGCCAGTGCCACGTGGGGCGCATGGCGGT
>JAHRWI010000163.1 GCA_019090225.1 Porticoccaceae bacterium | reverse complement strand
TCAGATGTGTATAAGAGACAGATTGATAACAAAATCCAGTTTTTCTGGCTTAACATGGGATGTTTTTGATCGTGCCCAATGCTTTATGGCCCATGGCAATAATTCTTCTACGCAGGCCCCGGCAAGGTCGATGGGCAGATTAAGGCCTAACAATGTCAGGCATTGCTCAATATTTGCTCCAGGGGTGGCCGCGTTAAGCATCGGTGCAAAACCTTGTTTGCTGAGCTTATCACCGTCGTGATCTTTGATGACCGGGACATGGCCATAAGCGGGGACTGTGAGACTCAACTGCTCAAGCAGGTATATTTGACGGGGCGTACTGTCCAGGAGATCATCGCCGCGAATAATGTGGGTGATGCCTTGGTAACCGTCATCTACGCTAACGGCCAGTTGATAGGCAAATAGGCCATCCCGGCGCACGATAATAAAATCGCCACAGGACTGTGCGAGATTTTCGCTACAAGGGCCCCGGATAAGATCTTGCCAGGCTATTGGCTTGTCGGGAGCCAGAATTCTGATAGCGCTGGATTTAGTTACGCTGGAATCTGTAGTTAATAGCTTCTGAGACTGGCAACGGCCATCATAAACGCTGTTCAGGGAACGCAGCCGGGCACGGGTGCATTGACAGAAAAAGATCAGCTGCTTATCGACAAGTTCTTCTATAGCTTGCTGATAAGCAAGCAGTCTCTGGCTTTGGTAAAGCACTGAGTCATCCCAGTGCAAACCGTGATTTTCAAGTTGCCGAAGAATGGTATCTGCGGCACCGGGTATTTCCCTGGGCGGGTCGATATCCTCCATGCGTACCAGCCATCGGCCATAGTTGGTGTGGGCATCCAGGTAACTGGCGAGGGCAGTATAAAGAGAGCCAAGATGAAGTGGCCCCGTTGGAGATGGTGCAAAGCGGCCTATATAGGAGGCCACTGGTACCATAAGCGGCTACAGAGGCCGTCGATAGGGAGTTGAGTAATAGCCTTAGCCACCGACGGTCTGCTTTTCCTTAATTTCGTCAAGGGTTTTGCAATCCACACACAGAGACGCGGTAGGTCTGGCTTCGAGACGACGTATGCCGATATCGACACCGCACTGGTCGCAGTAGCCGTAGTCGTCGGTGCCAATGGTCTCGATGGTGCTGTCAATTTTTCGGATCAACTTACGTTCGCGATCCCGCGCTCGCAGTTCCAGGCTAAACTCCTCTTCCTGAGTGGCACGATCAGCCGGGTCGGGAAAGTTAGCGGCCTCATCCTTCATATGGGTGACGGTTCGGTCAACCTCCTCCATTAATTCCTTCCGCCAGGCGGTTAGCAGCAGTTTAAAGTGCTCCCGTTGGTTTTCATTCATGTACTCCTCACCCTTTTTTTCTTTATAGGGGGCGTATCCATGAATGGTGGCAGGCGCTGATTTTGCTGATTTCTTCTTGGGCATTTATTCCTTCCCATGGGAGGTATTTCGAAACCCGCCTTTATAGTGGTGTCGGCGACTTTTATCAAGCGATATTTACACTGATTTGTCTCTGCGGCTCTCCATCACAAGCAGATACAATGGGACTTTACTTGGCTGCGCTATCCTGCGGAGTATGACTTAAGGAGTAAGAGAGGCTACATGAATGAGAATAAACAAGGCCGAAGCAAACGCCTGGCTGATCGCCTTAGCAATATGACATCTTTTAAAGTTGTCGATTTTCTTGAGGCGGCAGTCGCGATGGAAGCTCAGGGTCGCGATATTGTGCGCATGGAAGCAGGTGAACCTTCTTTTGCCACGGCGCCCGCGATTGCAGCGGCAGCGATCAAGGCTTTGCAAGAGGAAAAAACCAATTACACCCCATCCTTTGGCATTCCTGAACTGCGCCAAGCCATTGCGGGTTTTTACATGACCCGTTATGGAATTAAAGTGTCGCCGGAGCGCGTGGTAGTAACCACGGGCAGCAGTGCTGCGCTGGGCCTTATTTGTGATCTGTTTATTAACCCCGGTGATGGTTTGCTACTGAGTGACCCAGGTTATCCTTGCAACGCCAACTTTGTCCGCCGTGCTGGGGGCGAGCCACAGCTGGTGCCAGTGTCTGGCGACAATGCTTATCAGCTCACGGCTGAGCTAGTCGAACAATACTGGCAGCCAAACACCATCGGTGTGATGGTCGCCTCACCGAGTAACCCAACCGGTGAAATTATCGACGCCGACAATCAGCGAGCGATTAACGCGGTGGTCGCACAGCGTGATGGTGTGCTGATTATGGACGAGCTGTATCACGGCCTGGTCTATGACGAAAAGGAAACATCGATTCTTGAAATTACCGACAATGCTTTCGTGATCAACAGTTTTTCAAAGTATTTCGGCATGACCGGCTGGCGGTTGGGCTGGATGGTGGTGCCCGAGGACGTGTTGCCTGCCGTTAGTGTGATGACCCAGAACTTCTACATCTCCCCGCCTAGTATTGCCCAGTACGCTGCCCTGGGCGCTTTTGAACCCGGCACTATCGAGATCATGGATGCGCGCCGGGAGGAGTTTCGGCAACGTCGGGATTTCTTTGTCCCGGCACTACGAGAACTGGGTTTTAATATACCCCACACACCCGCAGGCGCGTTTTATGTTTACGCCGGCATCGAAAACCTGGCCGAAGACAGCGAAGCTTTTTGCTGGGACATGCTCGAACGCGCCGGCGTTTCCTTTACGCCGGGCACCGACTTTGGTGAATACCTGGCGCGTCAGCATGTGAGGTTTTCTTACACTCAGCCCATGGATCGTCTGGAGCTGGCTGTGGAGCGATTGAGCAAGGCACTGGGAAAATAATGAAATTAGATCCACCTCTGGAATCTGCTGTTTTTATCAAACGCTATAAGCGCTTTTTTACCGATGTTGAACTACCCGATGGCTCGCCCCTAACCATCCACTGCGCTAACACTGGTTCGATGTCTTATTGTCAGAATCCCGATACTGCCTGCTGGTTTTCTCGATCCGATAATCCGAAAAGAAAACTCCCCGGCACCCTCGAGATCGTTACCACCACATCTGGTTTACTGGCTGGGGTTAATACCTCGCGTTCTAATCATCTGGTTGCTGAGGCTATCCAGTCGGGAGTGATTAAGGAACTGCAGGGTTATTCAGATATGACCGGAGAGGTGCGTTATGGCGAGGAGAAAAGCCGTATCGACCTATTGTTGGAAAAGGTTGGTGAGAAATGCTTCGTCGAAGTAAAAAATGTCACCCTGGAAGCAGGCGGCGGTCTGGCAAGATTTCCTGACGCAGTCACCACCCGTGGCGCGAAACACCTGCGTGAACTGATGCGCGTCGTCGCTGAAGGTCAGCGCGCCGTGTTGTTGTATTGCGTGCAAATGACCGGTATCGAGCGCGTCGCGGTCGCGGCAGAGGTTGATCCTCAATACGCAGCAACACTCAGCGAAGCAATCAAGGCGGGTGTCGAAGTTCTGGCCTATGGCTGCAAACTCACGCCGGAGGAAATCGTTATTGACAGAAAGGTAGCGTTTAGCTGATTCGAGTTATCGCTTGAATGGGTTATAAAAAGTGAGCTATATGAAAAAAGCCCCTGTTTCAGGGGCTTTTTGGTCTTGTACTGGTTGCGCCTGGAAATATAGCGATGCGCCTAATTGCCGCTTAAAACCGGTAAGGTTTATTTGCCGTCTAGTTGAACCACACGTTTTTTGAACTTCCATTTGCCATTCTGTTTAACCACATCATCCAGATAGCGGCCTGAATTATTGGCAGTGATTTTATCGCTAAGATCCATCAGGATCAGGTAAGCATCATGGGTACCCGTGTCGCCATTGACCTCGACGATAGCATCGGTGGTGCAGTGTTTAACCTTCATTCCCGGAATACTTTTCTTGGCAAACGCCAGTAGCGCTTCGCTGCCACCGGCCAGTTCCTTGCTGCCGATATTAAAGGTGCCATCTGCAGTAAAGCATTCAACCCAGGCTTCTGGATCGCCGTAGTCAAAAGCGCGGTTATAACGTGCGGCCAGTTCGCGAATAGCGAGATGATCTTCTACATTGCTCATGGGCTGTGTCCTCAGGGTTCTATATCGATGAGTTTTGAATCTTGATCCCAGCGATTGTAGGGGATGTTATCTGGTGCCACAACGATTGCCTTGACAGAGTAAATAAGTCAAATACAGGGCTTCCTCCTTAACCGCGGCCACTGATCATAACAATATGAAATCAGTAAATACCGATGTCGAGATAAGAGCGGGATATTTTATCGATAGCAACCACATAAGATGCAGTCCGGTAGTCGTTAACTTTATTATTGCTGTCAAAAACTTCTTTGATTTGCTGGAAAGATAATCGCATTGTGTCATCAAGACCAGAGCGCACTAAATCTAGCTCGTCCGCGCCTTGTACTAATTCTTTTTGTATCCATTCTGGAATAGGCTGATCGGTCATACTCTGAATTGCTTTGAGCATGTGGGAACCCCGTGTCTCATCGTAACGCCGCTCCATCCGCCCGAAACGAATGTGTGCCAGGTTACGAACCCACTCGAAGTAGGAAACTGTCACTCCCCCAGCGTTAACATAGGCGTCGGGTAGAATCATGACACCACGCTGCTGCAATATTTCATCAGCTTCAAACGTGACCGGCCCGTTTGCCGCTTCAACGATTAATCGGGCTTTGATACGGTTGGCATTTTCGATAGTAATCTGGGCTTCCATGGCGGCGGGTATCAAAATATCGCAGTCCATTTCCAGTACGCTCTTACCATCCTCAACAAAGGTGGCGTTCGGGTAATTTTTTATTGTCCCGTATTCGACAATGTGATCACGGATGCTTTGGATATCAAGGCCATCCGGATTTACTAGCGCACCGTCTCTTTCACATAAGCCCGTTATTAGGCTTCCATCTTCTTCGTGCAGTAATTTGGCTGCATGGAAGCCCACGTTACCTAGTCCCTGGACGATGATTTTTTTGCCTGCGAGGGTGCCTTTGAATCCAGCTTGAGCAACACAGTCAGGGTGGCGAAAAAACTCTCGCATGACGTAGGCGACACCTCGGCCAGTAGCCTCAGCGCGACCACGGATGCCGCCGTGGGCAACAGGTTTGCCGGTCACGCAGCCCGCGTAGTTAACATCCTCGGGATGGAGGTGTTTATAGGTGTCTGCAATCCACGCCATCTCCCGTTCGCCAGTGCCCATATCCGGGGCTGGTACGTTTGTTGCCGGACTGAGAAAACCCTTCCGTATGAGCTCTCGGGCGAAACGCCGGGTAATTTTTTGCATATCATCACGGGAGTACTTGCTAGGGTCTATCAGCAAGCCGCCTTTGGAACCGCCAAAAGGCACATCGACAATCGCACATTTATAGGTCATAAGCGCTGCGAGGGCTTCTACTTCGTCCTGATCGACGATAGTCGCAAAGCGGATACCGCCTTTGGCGGGTAATCGATGAGTGCTGTGTGTCGATCGCCAGCCAGTAAAGACTTCTACTTTACCTTTTATTTCAACGGGGAAATTGACTTCGAGTGTCGCTGAGCAAGCCTTAATTGCGTCTGCAATTCCAGGATCTATCTCAAGAACGTCAAAGGCCCGGTCTGCCATATGGTTGACACTTTCAGTAAAGGACAATTGACCTGCATTGTTAGTAGACATTGCTCACCCTGACTTTATTGTGAATATTTTCAGATCGGCCTTGTGTTAGCGGCCACATTCGGGAAACCTTTACCCGCTTTTATCTTACTGGTTTTTATTTGATGTTTTATAGGCATCTCGAGATGCGAGATTTTTTTATTAGAGTTAGGTGTTAACTCTGTAAGTAAATCTGCTCATCTTTGATGGTATGAGCAAGCTGACGCAAGCTTGCCCCAGCACAAGGTCCTCCGATACAGAGACCACTGGCTATTTCAAACATGGCCCCGTGAGCGGTGCAGAGGATATATTCTTTATCTCGGTCAAGGAACCGATCTGGCACCCAGTTCAACTCAAGTCCGGCATGGGGACAACTATTGTGGTAGATAAAGACCTTACCATCCTTACGCACTGCGAAGATGGTTGAGCGCTCGTCCAATGCAAAACCTTTGCTACCGTCTTCGGGGATGTCCTCGACCGCGCAGAGTGGGGTTTGGGGATCAAATGCCACGTTGCAGGGCGGCGATACGCTCTTCGAGGGGCGGGTGGGACATCCAGAGTTTGCTGGCGTGCTTCTTGAAACCACTTGATATGCCCAGGGCGGTCAGGGTGTCAGGTAGTTCGCTGGGTATCTGGGCCTGACTTTCGGTCTGTAGGCGGCGCAGTGCGCCGATCATAGCGCTGCGGTTTGCCAGAGTGGCGCCCGCAACGTCAGCGCGGTATTCCCGCCAGCGGGAAAAGGCCATGACGATGGTTGAAGCAAGGATGCCCAGCACCACCTGTAGCACCATGACGATGACAAAATAACCGATGCCGGGCCGGTCATTTTTAAACACAGCTTTATCGATAAAAGAGCCGATAATGCGGGCAAAAAACATCACGAACGTATTCACTACACCCTGAATCAGGGTCAGG
>JAHRWI010000162.1 GCA_019090225.1 Porticoccaceae bacterium | reverse complement strand
CCCTGGTATGACAATGGAACCGATGGTCAACATCGCCTTACAAGCAGCCCGCAGTGCCGGCAATTTGATTGTCAAAGCCGCTTCAAAGCTCGATCGTATCCAGGTTGATGAGAAAGGTCAGAATGACTTTGTTACCGAAGTCGATCGCGCTGCCGAAGACGAAATTATCTACCATTTAAGAAAAGCCTTCCCTGCCCACAGCATTCTCTGCGAAGAATCGGGCAGCCATGTCGGTAGCGACCCCGATTCTGAATGGATCATCGATCCTCTGGACGGCACCACTAATTTTATTCGCGGCATTCCTCACTACGCTATCTCTATCGCCTTTCGCTACAAAGGCCGACTCGAACACGGTCTTGTTTACGACCCGGTTAAACTAGAAGAGTTTACTGCCAGTCGCGGCCGAGGTGCTCGGCTCAACGGCTCTCGCATTCGTGTCTCGGGCCGAATTGAAACCGCAGGTGCTATTTACGCAACGGGCATCCCCTTTAGCGGCAAGCCCTTTGAAAACATGTCACCTTATCTAATGTCCATGGCCGCCCTGGCCAATAACTCCTCGGGCATTCGACGTATGGGCGCGGCCTCCCTCGACCTGGCTTATGTCGCAGCCGGACGCTTTGATGCCTTCTGGGAAATGTATCTCAAACCCTGGGACATTGCTGCCGGAATACTGCTTATACAGGAAGCCGGTGGTCTGGTTGCCGACTTTCAGGGTGGTAATCGCTATTTAGAATCAGGGCATATCGTTGCTGCAACCCCTCGTTTACTGAAACCCACCTTGCAAACCGTTGGCAAACACCTGGGGCAACTGAAATAACTTTGCTAACAGCACTTCGTAACAAGACCTTTTACTGACGAGTATTTTTCCGCATAGAAAAATCACCAAGCCTGCCCCCTGAAATTTCAGCTACACTTATTGCCGTTTGAGTAGTGATCAAAATGGCCAAACAGGCCTGAGTTGAGGAGAGCTGGAATGGAACACCGACTGCCCCTGCAAGAATTCCTTCACCGGGTGGCCACTCACCCTGACAATAACTTCTTACATCAGCCAGAAAACCGACTCTGGCGAACACTGACCTGGGCCGAAGTGGATCGCCAGGCCCGCTGTACCGCCAGCGGCCTGCAAGCTCAGGGTTATCAGCCGGGAGATCGCATTGGCATTCTCGCCAAGAACTGCGCCGAATGGTTTATCGCAGACATTGCCATCATGATGGCGGGCATGATCAGTGTGCCGATTTACACTACCGCAGGTCCAGAAACCATTGAACATATCTTGGGCCACAGCCAGGCCAGAGCCATCTTTGTCGGCAAACTGGATAGCCTTGAAGCTGCCCAGCAGGCGATAAACCCTGAACTATTACGTATTGCCATGCCCTATCCCACCATCGATGCCCAGGCCGACTGGCAGCAATGGTTAACTGACCACCCACCCCTGCAACAAATCGCCGAGCCAGCAGCGGAAGACACCATGACCCTGGTCTACACCTCCGGCAGCACCGGCTTGCCCAAGGGCGTGGTGCTGAGCTATAAAAATATCGCCGCCTCTGCTGACAGTTCAGCAGATATCTTTGCCATGAAAACTGAAGATCGCTGTATGTCTTACCTGCCGCTGGCTCATATCACTGAGCGTAGCACGGTAGAATGGACGTCGATTTATGGCGGCAATGAGGTCTATTTCACCGAATCCCTGGATACTTTTATTGATGACGTCAAGTATGCACAACCGACCCACTTTGTTTCCGTGCCTCGTCTATGGACCAAATTCCAGGGCGAAATACTGGCCAAACTGCCCGACCAGAAGCTACAGCGCTTGCTGCGTATCCCGATCATTAAGCACCTGGTCGCGAGAAAAATTCGCAAAGGTTTAGGACTCAACAACTGTCGATTATTCGGCTCCGGTTCCGCACCAATTTCGGCCAGTCTTCTGGATTGGTATAACCGCCTGGGTATCAATATTAGTGAAGGCTGGGGCATGACCGAAACCGGAGGCTTATCCTGCGCCACCATTCCCTTTGAGCAGAATTTACTGGGCACCATCGGACGACCCTTATCCTGCGTTGAAATGAAACTGTCCGATAGCAGCGAGATATTGATTCGCGGCGACGCCGTATTCAGTGAGTATTATCTCAACCCGGAGGCGACGGAAGAAGCCTTTACCGATGACTGGTTCCACACCGGCGATCTCGGCGAAGTTAATGATGGTAAAGCCTACAAAATTGTCGGCCGGGCCAAGGAACAGTTTAAAACCGGCAAAGGCAAATATGTCTCCCCCGCGCCTATTGAAAACCTGCTTGGCCGCAATGCCGATATTGAGCTGGCCTGTGTGCTGGGTTCCGGGCGCAAACAACCGATTGTGGTCGTGGTGCTCGGCGCACACTTATATTCCGGTAGCAGTAGCGATATCAATGCCGATACCAATTCCAGTGACGCGGCCAATCGCGACCTCGTCCACGAACGCTTGCTAATCACACTGGCCGAAGTAAACAGCGAACTGGAGAGCCACCAGCGCCTGGATCATTTGATCGTCAGTGAAGAACTGTGGACCATAGACAATGAGCTGCTGACCCCGACATTAAAAATACGCCGCAAGCAGCTCGAAGCACGCTATCAGCACTTTATTGATGCCGAGCTGAATGAGCAGGTCATCTGGCAAGCGGAACACAGTTAAATTGATTTGTCTTCTTAAAAAATGAAGTGAATACTTTTTCTTTGCAGTCAAAACAAATTACGTAACCCTACCGCAGAAGCCATATTCTGTAAGCAGCCTAGCTGGGATGTCCACTCAGCCGGCTTAAATACGGGGGACTGAAGTGTTGGTCAGCACCGAAGATATAGAATGGGCCAGATATATTTTTGTTATGGAGCAAAGCCATAAAAAGAAGTTGCTTCAAAAGTTCAAACCTTTAATCAGGGGCCAACGTATTAGTTGCCTGGGCATACCCGATAACTACGAATATATGGATAAAGACTTAATCCGAATACTGGAAACCAAAGTGCCTCAGTTTATTGAATAGCGTCATTGGCTAGCAAGCAAAAACACCTTGACCAACCTCACAGTACAGCCTGTCGCAGTCTTTATTCCTGTCGTAAGCGACAGTCAGTTGACATTACTGCCATCACTTGCCAGTGTTCGCCTCCAAAAACGCATCGCAAAAATAAGGGGTAAGAATGAGCCGCGAGCCAGTGCCAAAGAATAACAACGAGACTACCAGCAACGGTGACACCGTCTATCATCACGATGAGGCGGAGAACCTGCCCGGCCATTCCCACCACGACGACGAGGTGCTCTCAGAAGCCAATTTAAAAAGCTACTGGCGGGCCAATGTAAAAGTACTAATCACTCTACTCAGCGCCTGGGCCTTTGTCTCCTTTGTCTGCGGCATCATTCTCGGCGACTGGCTCGATCAGTTTTACCTGGGTGGTTTCCCCCTAGGCTTCTGGTTTACCCAGCAGGGTGCCATGTTATGTTTTGTGGTGATCATTTTTATCTACCACTTCTGGATGCTGCGCATTGAACGGGCTCATGGGGTCGATGATGACTCTGTTAATCATGACCAACCTTCCCCGCAATCCCCCCAGAAAAGGGAGGCTTAGCTTATGGATGCACAAACACTCAGTTATATTTTTGTCGGCCTGTCCTTCGCCCTGTATATCGGCATCGCCTTCTGGTCACGGGTCGGTTCGACCAAAGATTTCTATGTCGCTGGCGGCGGCATACCCCCACTGATTAACGGCATGGCCACCGCGGCAGACTGGATGAGCGCCGCATCGTTTTTATCCGTTGCCGGTCTGCTCGCCTTTGCCGGGCGCGATGCCGCTGTGTACATGATCGGCTGGACCGGTGGTTATGTCTTGCTAGCCCTGTTGCTGGCCCCTTACCTACGAAAATTCGGCCGCTTTACCGTGCCCGAATTTATCGGCGATCGTTATTATTCGGATGTCGCCCGCGTCGTTGCCGTGATCTGCTTAATATTTATTTCCTTCACCTATATCGCTGGGCAAATGCGCGGCGTCGGTATTGTCTTTTCGCGCTTTCTCGAAGTGGATATCAATACCGGCGTGGTGATCGGCATGGGCATCGTCTTTTTCTACGCGGTCATGGGCGGCATGAAAGGCATTACCTACACCCAGGTCGCACAATATTGCGTGCTGATTTTTGCCTTCCTGGTACCCGCAGTATTTTTATCGATCATGTGGACAGGCAACCCTATTCCGCAATTTGGCTTTGGTGACATGCTCAATGATGGCTCTGGACTCACCGTGCTACAAAAATTAGATCAGGTCACCGTTGAGTTGGGCTTTACTGCCTACACCCAGGCAACCCGCAGTAAGATCGATTCTCTGGCTATCGTCGCCGCTTTGATGATTGGCACCGCCGGGCTGCCCCACGTCATCGTGCGCTTTTTCACGGTCCCTAAAGTATCGGATGCCCGAAAGTCAGCCGGTTATGCTCTGGCTTTTATCTGTGTGATGTATACCACTATCCCCGCAGTAGCCGCTTTTTCCCGCCTGAACCTGTCTGAAAGCGTTAACGAAGTCCCCTATGCCGAGGCTCCGGCCTGGGTGGGCAACTGGGAAAATACCGGTTTGATCGCCTGGCAGGATAAAAACGGCGACGGTATTATTCAATACCGTGCCGGTAAAGCCCTTGATCCCGTCAAGCCAAATTTTACTGGTGAAAGGGGCAAATATGGCGAGCGCCTGGTAAGCAATGCACTCACTGCTACGCCGAACGAAATCTATGTGGACCGGGATATCATGGTTATGGCCAACCCGGAAATTGCGCAACTCCCCAACTGGGTAGTGGCCCTGATCGCGGCTGGCGCAGTCGCTGCAGCCTTGTCCACCGCAGCGGGCTTGCTGTTGGTGATTTCGAGTTCCATCGCCCATGATCTGATGAAGCGGACTTTTATGCCTAACATCACCGACAAGCAAGAGCTATTGTCTGCAAGGCTCGCTGCGGTAGCGGCCATTTTAGTTGCCGGGTGGTTTGGCATAAATCCCCCAGCTTTTGTCGCTCAGACCGTAGCCTTTGCTTTTGGTATGGCGGCGGCTTCGCTGTTTCCGCCTATAGTTATGGGCATTTTTTCTAAACGAGTGAACCGCCAAGGTGCCATCGCTGGTATGCTAACCGGGCTGGTGCTCACGGTCGGCTACATCGTCTATTTCAATTTTATGGAACCTGGGCTTAATAATGCCGAGCACTGGTGGTTTGGTATTTCCACCACAGGTATCGGCACAGTTGGCGCGGCGCTCAATATTCTGGTAACCGTCATCATCAGTCGCTTGACTGCGCCACCGCCTCAGGAAGTACAGGACATGGTCGATGATATTCGTATTCCGGCAGGCGCAGGAGTAGCCCATCACCACTAAGGTTTTAATCTTAGAAAAAGCCGAATTAAAATAACTAAACCCTAAGGAGACAATAATGACACAAGCACTGGGAACCATCCGGCAAGTGGCCTACGTAGTGAAAGACATGGATGCCGCTAAAGGTTGGGACGGCAGTAATCCCGTGCGTCCGATGCCATTGGGCTAAATTACTTTTCAACTAAACGAGTCAACTATTATGAAAACTAACGAAACTATCATTCGCGACTTTGTAACAGCCTGGTCACGGCTTGATGCAAAGGAATTATCAGCATTTTTCACTGACGATGGTTGCTATCACAACATGCCGATGCAGCCAGCCAAAGGTCGTGAAAACGTTGAACAACTAATCTCGGGGTTTTTAGCTAGCTGGACAGAAACGCAGTGGGAAATTGTCAATATGGCTTCGTCAGGCGACACCGTCATTGTAGAGCGCATCGATAAAACCAAAACAACGGCTGGCAACGTTGATCTCCCTTGCGTCGGTGTTTTTGAACTAGAAAACGGAAAGATCAGGGAATGGCGGGACTACTTTGATATGGCGACATACTCCGGCGCGATGCAGGGCTAATTTTAATATCTTTTTTTTAAAAAAATTAACCCACAATGGATATTATCCAGATAATAAAAACGCCCGTCGGTTCGTCCATCTTTCGCGCCTATGCTCGTATTGCCCATGGCTTAACTTTCAGAGTCGCAATACCCGCAGACATGGACTCTCTGTATCGCTTTCGATTCGAAGTTTATACGGACGAAGGTTATGTCAATCCCGACGATTATCCTGACAAACTATTTAGTGATCAATTCGATCCATTTTCTATCAGTGTCATCACGCTAAAAAATAATCGTATCATCGGTTGCGGGCGGGCTACCCGCTGGTCTAACCTGGGCTTACCTGTTTTTCAGTTTTTTTCTATCAAGTTGCCGACTGAAATCGACCATCAGTCGATGGTTGAAATGGGCCGTTTTATGGTTGATCGGGCTTACCGAGGTAAAGCCCGACTAGCTACGCTTGGCATGTCGCTACAGCTTCGAACTTATCTACGCAGTGATCATTCAATCAAGTGGTTAATTGCTTTTATGTCAAACAAGGTACGTGATGCCTTTAGTGAAATTGTGCCCTTTAAAATACTGGACGAATATCCGCCTGAACAAAAACACCTTCAAGCCAGAACGGTTCGGCAAGGCTATTGGGATAAGGGGGTCATCCACCCGGTCATTGCCGAGCCGTCACAATTACTTTGAGTTTATCTGGGCTTATTTATCCGGGCTTAGTTATCTAACTTTTAAGCCCATCGTGTTGGCAATCAAGTTGCGTTGCATCTGGGAAGTCCCCGCCGCAATAGTTGTGCTGCGCGCATCGCGATAGTGGCGTTGCATATCGTATTCCATCATGTAGGAATAACCACCCATGATTTGCATACCCTGATTGGCCACCTCAGCAAAGGTTTCTGAGCCGAACAGTTTGGCCTGGGTGACCTCGCGCATAGCATTTTCGCCTTTGGCCAGTTTCACCGCAGCGCGCAACATCAACATCCTTGAAGCATCCACGTTAGTTTGCATATCCGCCAACATATGGGCAATGGCCTGGGAATGTCCTATCGGCTTACCAAACTGCTTCCTTTCTTTGGCATATTCCAGCGCCTGGTCAACCACTGTTTGCGCATTGCCCACATAACCCGCTGAGGTAACAATGCGCTCAAACATCAGGCCCGACAACATACATTGCCAACCGCCATTGACCTCGCCAACCCGCTGACTATCGTTAACTCGGACATTTTCAAAAAATACCTCACTGAGCCCCAGCATGTTACAGCCAAAGGTTTTCAGCCTTCTGATCTCCAGGCCGGGCGTATCGTTGGGCACTAAGAACGCTGTGATTCCCTCCTGATAAGGCACATCATTATCAGTTTTACAATAAAGCGTGATGATGTTGTCTTTCGCATCTGCGGCTGTAGAAAACACCTTCTGGCCATTGATTACCCAGCTATCACCATCGGCGACGGCTAATGTGCGCATATTCCCAGCATCGGAGCCCGCATCAGGTTCTGTCATTGAAATCGACATGCGGATCTCACCGTTAATCAGTTTTGGCAAATAATATTTTTTCTGCTCTTCATTACCATTTTGTAACAAAGTAAGGCCACTAAAAGCGGACAAACCATAGGCTTCGAGAAAGGGGTAGGCCTTGCGGCCAAGCTCCTCACTGACTATGGCCATATCAATCACATCTCCACCATAGCCACCGTATTGTTCGGGAAAAGGCAGGCCCAGAAGACCCATTTCCACCCACTGTTCGTAGACTTCATAAGGATAAAGCCCGTTTTCATCGTGTTCACGAAGGTAATCCGAAGTCGCAATGTCATCCATCATTTTGCGCAGATTGTCCCTTAAGATAGTCTGTTCTTCATTGAGATCAAAATCCATAACACACACCTTTTTTATTGGTTTAGTCACGTAAATAGAGGGATAAAATAGCGTACCAACTACGGTACTTCGTCAGAATAGTATTAAGGTTAATCCGCTCAACCTCAGAAAACAAATAGCATTTGTCTCGGCATCATTGGCTATGACTATTTCATGACATTTAGCTGCTCGCCAACTCTATAGGAATCCACGACACCAATAATCCAACAAATGATAAATGCGGTGGTCGCATAATTTAGTCGATACATATCACTTTCCATTGCTTGCCCGGATATCAGGTCGGTGATCACCGCGATGTCGAGAGGAACCTCACCCACTAGAATTTTCTCGCTTATTTGTAAGGCCTTCTCCATTGCCATTGAGAGCAAATAGTAGACCGATATAAACGAAACAAGCCCTAAGACCATTGCTTGAAGATATTTCTTTAGGAAAGCATGACCAGCACCCGGAAATATCAAGGCTGATAACAGTGCGGCTTTCGTTGACCGTGTCATATACCAGTTACTTACTCGCGGTTGGGAAAAGTTTATTGCTGAAACAGAAGCATTGCTTTTTCGAGCGTTTGGGAAACACCCCACAGGAGAGGTAGCCCTACAATTGCCCAACTAATGGCCAGTTTTACCCTTAATATTGATGGCTGTTTCGTTGCTTCCATTGTCTTGCCTTTAACGTAGCCCAGTTTAAATTCAAGGGATTTTAGTGTGGTGTCGCGCATCGACTGGCTTGACCGCAAGATTGCATAACAATCCAATCATTAGCAATCCTGCCATGATATACATGGTGACAGTGTAAGCCTCGACCTTTGGCACCCCACTGTTAATCTGGAATTCACGAATATAGTTCACCAACACCGGACCGAGAATACCGGCCACGGACCAGGCGGTTAACAGGCGACCATGGATCGCACCAACATTTTCGGTACCAAACAAGTCGCGTAGATAGGCGGGAATTGTGGCAAAACCACCGCCGTACATACTCATAATAATGAGATAGCCGATAACGAACAGGGTGATGCTACCGATTTGCCCAGCGCCAGGGACTAAAGCGTAGAGTGTCATTCCCAGTAAAAAATAAATCATGTAGGTGGTCTTGCGCCCCAGATAATCAGAGGCCGATGACCAGATAAACCGCCCCGCCATATTAAACAGACTGAGCAGGCCGACAAAGCCAGCCGCCATTTGCACGGTCACTCGGTCTGGAAACATCTCCTGGCTCATCACCGATGCCTGGCCTAACACGCCAATACCCGCTGTAACATTCAGGCACAGTACACCCCACAACAAATAAAACTGCGGGGTTTTTACCGCCTCACT
The DNA here is from genome assembly GCA_019090225.1 of Porticoccaceae bacterium. Classification (GTDB taxonomy): domain Bacteria; phylum Pseudomonadota; class Gammaproteobacteria; order Pseudomonadales; family Porticoccaceae; genus HB2-32-21. Next base: position 9,140 of record JAHRWI010000162.1, on the reverse strand, counting down.
AACCAATACGTTATGGGTGGTGATCATCGTGTTCTTAGTATCAGGAGGCGAATAGCCCTTAGGTAACCAACCCTTAGGGGGGACCCTGACCATCACTGCCCCTGCCAGCATAAACACTAGATAGATCGCGCCCATGGTCATAAGAGTTTGCATAACACCGACACTGCCAGGGCTAGCATAAAAGTCCATCAAACCCACGGCCAGTGGCGCGCCGATCATGGCACCACCGCCGAAACCCATAATCGCTAAACCGGTAGCCATGCCGGGTCGGTCGGGGAACCATTCGATCAGTGTATGAACCGGTGAAATATAACCTAAGCCCAGACCGATACCGCCGAGCACGCCATAACCCAGATAAACCAGCCAGATGGAGTGCAGCTCAACACCGATAGCCGAGACAAAAAAACCACCCGAAAAACATAGCGCCGAGGCCAACATAGCCTTGCGTGGCCCAGCCTTTTCAAGCCAACGGCCTCCGATAGCGGCAGCAAGACCCAGAAAAACGATGGCGGTACTAAATATCCAGCCTATGGTGGTTAATTGCCAGTCTTCAGGTGCTGATTCCGTCACCCCGATAATTCGGGACAGGGGCAAATTAAATACACTGAATGCGTAAACCTGACCTATGCATAAATGTATGCACAGGGCTGCGGGAGGGAAAAGCCAGCGGCTATAACCTTCGCCCGCTTCGGTGTTTTTCTTGTCTAGAAAAGAAACATCCATAGAAACCTGGAACCCAGATTATTATTTTTCGATTAACTTAATGCTGGAAAACTCGATTTACTCTTTTTTAGAAACAATGTCTGGTGCCTCGTTTACATTTTTTTCTGCATTATCTGACGAGCTACTATCTAACGAGCCACCACCCAATTGGCTATTGTCTGTTGAACCACTGCTTGCTGAGGTTCCTTGTGATGTCATCCCAGTATTAGGAACCTGTTCCATAGTTGGGATGTTTGCACTGTTTTTACTTAGAAGAGTGGAACCCGTGGAGATATACTTCGTAGTTAGAGCGTTACTACTAATATCACCTACAGCATTTGATTTTTTATCAGTCATGACAATTTCCTCTCGTCCGATATTAAGGCTGATGAAAGTTACTATTAGAACTATTGAAACAGAAAAAAATACCCCAGTTAAAATGTTAAAAATCCTATTAAAAAAGATAAATCTATTCTTTCTAGAAAAAGCATCCTCTATTCCATTTTTATAATAATCACGAGCATTATTCATCTGGATCGCAATTGCTTTATTGCTGATTAAGTATGCTACCAATGAATTAATTATACTTATAACCAGTAGCACCCAGGCAGTTTTAAGTAGTATTACGTGAATTGCTATTTGAATTGGTACGACAAAATTTATTGCCGTTAGAGATAGACCAAGACTACTAGCGGAAAGAGTCAAGATAGCTTTGTCATAATTTTCGGTATTAGAGAGATCTCTTATTAACAGATCATCTCTGAAAGAATTGAACATTCTATCGGCTATGACCTGCTGATCTGGTGTCCTAGAAATATTCATAATTCGAATTCATCAAGAGGTCTAACCCACGATTAAACAGAACCTCAAATATTGTCATCCAATTCTTTGCTGAGGGCCGCTTAAACTCGCTCCTGGCAATCAGTACTATTATTGATGTTTATAAAGCCAGCCCGTTGCTGCGGATCACCATAAAAAGTCGTACGTTGTTTTGCATTGCGACCCAGGCTCTCTATGACCGCAGCCATTCTTTCCGGCGTCATTTCCTGACCATGACTGGCTCCGGCGGCGCGGGAGATACTTTCATTCATCAAGGTGCCGCCCATATCGTTAGCACCAGCCTGTAGGCAAGCAGTCACACCTGCCTCGCCCAGTTTTACCCAGGAGGCTTGTATATTAGTGATATGGGGATACAGGGCCAGCCGCGACACGGCATGCATCAGCACAGATTCACGGAAGGTTGGCCCGCGCCGGGATTTGCCGCGACGATAAATAGGTGCTTCCATGGGTACAAACGGCAGGGGTACAAATTCGGTAATGCCGCCGCTTCGAGCCTGTAAATCCCGTAGTCGTAACAGATGCCGCGCCCAATGTTCGGGACGATCAACGTGGCCAAACATTATGGTAGAGGTGGTACGGATACCGACTTTATGCGCGGTCTCAATCACCTCTAGCCATTCATCGGTTTTCAGTTTGTCCGGGCAAATAATATCCCGCACTTCGTCGTCAAGAATTTCCGCAGCGGTACCGGGCAGGCTATTAAGGCCGGCTTCTTTCATGCGCGTGAGATATTGTTCCAAGCTTAAACCCAGTGTCTCAGCGCCCTGACTGATTTCCAAAGGCGAGAAAGCGTGGATATGCATATCGGGTAGGGCTTCATGAATGGCTGCACAGATTTCGTGGTAGGTATCCCCCGTGTAGTCGGGATGAATACCGCCCTGGAGACAAACCTCAGTCGCACCTTTACGCCAGGCTTCCTCGGAGCGCTCAACGACTTCTTTAACATCTAGCACATAGGGTTTGCCACGCAGGTTCTCGGTGGTTTTACCCTTGGAAAACGCGCAGAACTTGCAGGTATAGGTGCAGATATTGGTGTAATTAATATTGCGGTTGACGGCATAGGTCACCGTGTCGCCGTTGAGTTCACTGCGCAAGGTATCAGCGGCATCGCAAATCGCCTGAAAATCATTGCCTCTTGCCCTGAAGAGCCGGGTAATATCGGGCTCGTCGAGGCGCTCACCAGCCAGAGCGCGCTCAATAATATCTCGCACGTCTGCCGACTCTTTCGGTGCTTCGGCCTGCCAGCCTTCGCAACGGGTGTTATTCGGTGGCTGTATGTCTGAGCCGGGATTCCATTGATCGCGGCGTGCCAGGCCATCGCTGTCCATGCCTTGCAGCAAGGTTTTGTGCAGGGCCGGGTCTATCCATTTACCTAACTTGAAGGCATGCACAGGATAAATAGGCAGGCGCTCGACCAGCACTTTGCCCGCCTCGGCTGATTGCTGTGCTAATTTCTCGAGGCTTGGCCAGGGTTTTTCTGGGTTAACAAAATCCGGGGTGATCGGTGACACACCGCCCCAGTCGCTGATCCCCGCAGCAATGAGTTTTTCCAGGATGCCTTCATTTAAATTCGGCGGCGTTTGAACCGGCATATCTGGGCCGAAGATCAAACGCGCAACGGCGATGGTCCAGAGTAATTCTTTGAAGGGTGCGTCGGGTTTATCCGCCATAAGGGTGCCGGGCTTGGCACAGAAATTCTGAATAATAATTTCCTGGATATGACCGTATTGATCTTGAATATCACGCAGAGCCAACAAGGATTCGATACGTTCACGGCGGGTCTCACCAATGCCGATCAGTATGCCGCTGGTGTAGGGAATATTCAGCTCCCCTGCCAGGCGTAAGGTTCGCAGACGCACGGCGGGCTTTTTATCCGGTGAGCCGTAATGGGCTTCGCCCTTCTCACACAGCCGTTCGGACACCGACTCCAACATCATGCCCTGAGAGACCGACACTTCGCGGCAAGCCAGCAGTTCGGCTTCGTCCATCACACCGGGATTCAGGTGGGGTAATAAGCCAGTTTCTTCAAACACCAGGCGAGCCATGGCGATCAGATATTCAGCGGTGCTCTCATAACCCAGCTCGACCAATGCTTCGCGGGCAGCGCGATAACGCAGTTCAGGCTTATCACCCAGGGTGAACAGGGCTTCGTTACAACCAGCGGCAGCGCCTTGCCGGGCAATTTCCAGCACTTGCTCTGGAGACATAAAGGGCTGATCAAGGGTGCGGGGCGGCTGGGCAAAGGTGCAGTAATGGCAAACATTGCGGCATAGCTGGGTGAGCGGAATAAATATTTTCCGCGAGTAGGTGATCAAGCCATCGTCAGCCTGATCACGCATGGCCGCTGCGCGACTCATCAAGCTTGCCAATGCAGATTCGCTGCTATCTAATTTTAGCGCTGTGACCTCATTATCAGCGAGTGCGAGCGCGGATTCAGCGCTTAGTCGTTGCATGGTGAGCGGTGCAATTGCGCTATTCAAGCGGTTTTTCTCCCATCCGGTACTGCATTTTTTATATCTGAAGGCTCTTGATCCGAACCTTGTTGATTTGAACGCTGTTGATCCGAATCTGATTGATCGAGACGTTCAATGCGCTTCATGATATCGCTATCGAGCAAAAATCTCTGGGTCTTACTATTAAATCTCTGGGTCTTACTATTGACAGGCGCGGCCATTAATTCTCGCAAATCATCTACCGTATCAACATCTAGCCCCAGCCCTGCCGTGCCAGTATCTGTGCCCGGTGATTCTAGCACCTGAGGCTCAATACCTACGGCACGAGCAAATTCACTATGCCGCTGACAACTACGATGGCCGTATCCGGGAGTAATCAATTGTGGCGGCGACACCATCATGGCATTGGTCCCACCATCGGCGCTGGCCGGGACGATGGTAACCCCCGGACGCTGATGATGAGCCAGCATTTGCTTAAGATTTTCGACCGTTATTAAGGGCACATCGGCCGGTAGCAAGAGCACACCATCTTCACCTTCTTCAGCCAGCTGCTTCATCGCCATCGCAAAGACCTGATTGAGGCGCTCAACGCCAACTGTCTCTATGCCATTCCCATTAGCACCGGGCTCTTTGTTTGTGGACGCTAAAGCCTTTAAGTCCCCAGCACCTGGTAAGTCTCGAGCACCTGGCTCAGCCATAATACGGGCATTGTAAAGGCGGGCCTGAGTGCGCACGTCTTCGTCATTGGTGATCACCACCACTCCACTAATGCCCTCGGTCTGGCAAACCACGGACAGCACATCGTCGATCATATGCGTCATTAGCGCCCGACGTTCTGGCCCAGATAAGAGCGGAGCCAGTCTTTGCTTGGCCTGGGTGAGGCCTTTTATGGGGACAATCGCTTTCATTAATAGTCTGGCAGTTAGGGATTGGGCTGTTATGGATCGGGCTATCAGCGCTTGGGCTGTAAGTTTCAGCTTTAATTTATTTTAGTTCGCTTAGGCTTACCTGGCTTTTGTTTACCGAGCTTTAGTTTCGCCTTCGCCGTTTATCATAGCACCCTGATCAGTCTTACTGACAGCTCACAGAGAAATCAAGAATTGCCCTGGCCAGGGCAATTTTGTGTTCCAGGGTCAGCATCAGTGTATCAGTGACATCGACGTAGGTGACCATGGTCTTTAGTTGTTCAAGATCATCAATATCTCGCTGATCCAGCACAAAACCATCGACAATATCCTGGTAGCGTTTTAACACTTCAACCGAGGTTGGCGCCAGGCCGAGTTCAGCCATCATCTTTGCCGTCGGGCCTTTAACCGCTTTACCACCGACGATGGGTGACACAGCAATCACCGGTGCAGCGCAATCACTCAAGGCCTGGCGTACACCGGGCAAGCTGAGGATGGGATCTATGCTCACAAAGGGATTTGATGGACAAATAATAACGGCATCCAGTGTTTGATCAGCGAGCAGCGCCAGTAGATCTGGGTGCGCCCTGGCGCTATCAATGCCATCAAAGTAAAAACCGCTGACGGGTGGCTCGCAGCGCTCACGGACAAAGTAATGCTGAAAAGCCAGGGTTCCCGATGTGGTTTCGACCATGGTGGCGACAGGATCATCACTCATCGGCAGGATGCGCGGACCAACACCCAAAGCCCTGGCAATACCCGTGGTCACCTGACTTAAAGATCCCCCTGCCCCTAGCCGACGCGTTCGCTCTACGTGGAGGGCCAGATCTTTATCTCCCAGATAAAACCAGTCTTCGCCACCCAACATCGATAAAGAAGCCATAAAACTACCGGTTTCTTCCGCCCTGCCCCAGCCGGTATCGGGATTGACAATGCCAGCCAGGGTATAGGTCACCGTATCGATATCGGGACAAATACGCAGGCCCAGATGATCAAAATCATCACCGGTATTTACCACGATGGTTAACTCGTCACTGTCGAGAATATGGCTCAAGCCCAGGGCCAACTTGGCACCGCCGACCCCACCGCACAGGGCTAGAATTTTCTTTGAGCCCGCCACCGCTTAACGCCCCACCCTGGACTGAGATCCGGCGTTCATATCTAAGCGTTTGATCTTCAGCCATTTGATCTTCAAAAGAATCATCGAAACAGATCCCGTTCTTTAGGTCGTAACAGCGCTGCCCCATTGTTAAACGAGGCTTGCCCCATGCTGGCGATATCCAGACCTCTTAATAAAACTACCGGTCGACCTTCGTCGCCCTCGCCCTGAAGAATCGATGCCGCACTGGCCAGTTCATCGGCCAATGCCACTTCGGTGACTTCGAGAGTTCTACCAAATAAATCTTTCTCACCCCGCCGGTCTCGCAACGCAGGCAAACCTGCCGCACCCAGAGCCATGCCCACGGTGCCATTGCGCCAGGCGCGGCCGACGCTGTCGTTAACCACCACAGCAACATTCACCCCAAACAGTCGGGCGACTTTACCTTGCAATTGTTGTGCGAAATCATCGGGGGATTCAGGTAATAACAAGACCCGTTCTATGGCATCGCGAGTCTCGTGCTCAATATTTGACGCGTCGATACCGGCATTGGCCATGACGTAGCCGAGCTTATGTTCGACAATCAGCACACCGGGGCAATGTCGCACAACACTGTTAGATTCGCGGAGTATCAATTCCACCAGACGCGGGTCTTTATCGACCTTACTCGCTAACTGTCGAGCTTGCTCCGAAGGCTCCACATCAACTAGCAGCACGTAACGATCTTCCGCTTTTGATACCACCTTTTGAGCAACCACCAGCACATCACCAGGTTCAAGCATCAATTGCTGCTCACCGAGATTTTGGATAATTAAATTGATCAGGCTGTCCCCCGGATTGACCAGGGGGAAATTTTTTAGCGCCAATAATTGCAATTGATCAACAGCCATCGGGCAGTTAGCCTCAGGGATATAAAGAAAGAATACGTGGATTTTTGTTGGTGCTATCGCTCTAAAAAGGTTTCGCCCTCTAGACCTTTGGAGTGCCAGTAATTTTAAAGCCGGAACCGGGTATTTTATAACGCCGATTCAAGGTGATCAGTACTGAAGTCATCGCCTCTGCCACCACCGCATTGGCGATAGGCCCGGCATGCCAGCCTTTCATACCGGCAGCATCGGTGAGTTCGACCACCAGTGCACAGGCATCTTTGTCATTACCGCACACCAGTACATCACAATCTGGATCGTGGCTTAAATCATTGAGATGATCAGCCGCGACATTTTGATAAGCCGAGACAACCCGCACTTCTTCACCGAGATAAGCCTGGGCCATAGCGCTGGCGCTGCCCCCTTCGGGTAATTGCACGGTGCCGACTTTGGGTGGCACCAGGGGCACGGTAACATCGATAAATATTTTGCCCTGAACCGCAGCTTTCACGGATTCGAGGGTGCTTTGGTGATTGGCAAAGGGCACGGTCATTACCACCACTTCGCCCGCCGCAGCGGCCTCCGGATTAGCCATTGCTCTGACCTTATGAACCAGGTCGCGGGTATTTAATTCCGCCGCTGCTACATCGGCTTTTTCCTGGGTTCGCGAACCGATAATCACTTCATAACCAGCCACTGCCCAACGCAGGGCCAAACCACCGCCGAGATCGCCACTGGCACCCAATACTGCTATGAGGGGTTTGTTTATACTTTCACTCATTAACGGTTTCCTTAAATGCTATCGATAGGTTAATAAAACTGTGGGCTGTGCTTAGTTACAACGAGACTATTTACACAGGCTTATTTGCAGCGCGCTTTAAGTTCGGGCATCACCTCTTTGGCGAACAACTCGATACTATTCCTGGTGCGCTTTGGATCCGCCCCCGGCATCGACATCATCAGCGATAGATGCGTACCCGGCGATTCCTCCTGGGCGGCGACCAGTTGTTCCAGCACACTTTCAGGATCGCCAATGATAGCGTTTCGACCAAAGCTTTCACAATGTTGCGTCGCGCGTAGCTCGTCGGGTGAAAGAGGTTTGGCCTCCGCAATGCCGTCGCCGGTGACATCACCCGACTCCTCAGCCCAGGTTTGATACTGGCTCATAATATGATGCAGGGGTCGCGCGCAGTCATCCCAGGCGCGATCTTTGGTTTCTGCGACATAACACATCAACAGATGACCAATATTAAAATCTTTGGGATCGCGTCCGTGGCGCTTGAGGGCCTCAATATATTTAAGTCGATGCTCTACCGCTCCGATAGCCGCTAGATGACAGCCCAGACGCGCGGCTCGATCCAGAGCTTTGTCGCCACGGGCGCCGACCCAGACCGGGAAAGGATCTTGCACTGGCGGCGGAAAAATCTGGGCATCGGTGTATTGATTAAACTTACCATCGAGGGTGACTTTCTCACCTGCTAACAGGGATTGCACGACCGGCAGACCTTCAGCAAACCGTGCCGCCCGTTCGCTGGAGGGAATACCCATGCCGGTGAATTCACCAGGGCGGTAACCAAGACCGACACCGAGGTCAAAACGGCCTTTCGATATCACATCCACCGTCGCCACATCCTCCGCCACCCGAATGGGGTTGTGCAGGGGCAGCAACATCACGTAACTACCGATACGAATCCGCGAGGTTCTCGCTGCTATGGCCGCCGCGATAGGCATCAGTGACGGTGAATAACCATCTTCGACAAAATGATGCTCCGTGAGCCAGATATGGTCGTAGCCCAAGGCCTCCGCCGCAACAGCGTGGTCGAGTTCCTGCTCATAAATATCCGCCCAGCTGGAACGATTAAAGGGCGGATTGCGAAACATAAAAATAATGCCAATATCGAGCATAACGGTAATCCCCTGTTCACCTGCTTGTTTATTGATAGAGTCGTTATTCGCTGGACAAGTTAAACCGCTGACAACATTATTACAATGCCAGCAGAATGATAATCACCAACATTTACATCGAACAAAGCAGAACCCCCCGAACACGCCAGAACGACTAAAAAACAACTAAAAACAACACAAAAAATAAGGAAATACGATGATCCCAGTAGGCTACTACCCCTGTACCCAGGACGCTCCCGATGGCAAGAATGTCGATCGCATGATCGACGAAATCATGGCCCAGGCTGAACGCTGCGAGCAAAGCAATTACGACGGTTTTTACTTTACCGAACACCACCAGCAGGCCGATGGTTATTTGCCCAACCCGGTG
>JAHRWI010000161.1 GCA_019090225.1 Porticoccaceae bacterium | reverse complement strand
CTGTGCCAGATCCTGAGCCTTGTGGCTAACCAGATTGGTATAAAACACAAAACCTTGCTCATCAAAACCTTTGAGCAGCACGGCGCGATGCCAGGGCCGACCATTTCCATCAATGGTAGATACGGTCATGGCGGTGGGGTCTTTTATGGAAGAGTCGCAGGCCTGATCGAGCCACAGCTGAAATTGTTCAAAAGGTGAGTCGTTTAAAGACGCTTCGCTCAATTGCCCGTAATCGTATTCTCTGCGGGTATCTTCTATCGCCATATTTTATTTACAACCAGTTGTTACCAAAAAAATCCATCAGCACCAAAAAGCCTATCAGCAAAAAATGACGCTTATATGGACATTACCAGATGGCCGCCATCGACGGGAATAATGGCACCATTGATAAATGAACCAGCATCGCTGGCCAGCAGGAGCAGTGGCCCATCCATTTCTTCCATAAGCCCCAAACGCCCGGTGGGAGTTGATTCGATATAGGCCTTGCCAGCCTCACTATCGAAATACTCACCATTCATTTCAGTTTTGAAATAGCCCGGACAAATGGCATTGCTGCGAATATTCTTATTCGCAAGCTCCAGGGCCATATGTTTGGTCAGCTGAATAACCCCAGCTTTGGAGGCGGAATAAATGCCGTGACCGGTGCTGGTGGCGAGACCAAGCACCGAGGCGATATTGACAATCACACCTGGAGTATTGGCAGAGACCATGCGTCGCGCTGCCTCGGCAGCAACCAGCCAGGCACCCTTGAGGTTGGTATCGACAACAAAATCCCAATCAGCTTCGGTAGTTTTGTGGACAGTTTTTGGCGCAGCAACGCCGGCGTTATTGACCAGCACCGTGATGGTGCCAAAGGCGGCTTCGGCCTGATCGAAGGCGGCGGCGACACTGCCTGCGTCGGTGACGTCCATGGCGACGGCCAGAGCTTCGCCACCCTTGGCGGTAATGTCAGCGACCAGGTTTTTCAGGCGGTCTTCACGTCGCGCACCAACAATGACTTTGGCGCCCGCTGTTGCTAAAACATGGGCAAAATGTTCACCAAAACCGCTGGACGCGCCAGTGACCAGCGCTACTTTCCCCGTCAGGTTAAAGTTTGTTAAATCTAATTGCTTATTTTCCACCAGAGGCCTCGTTGGTTTTTAGGGCGGGAACACTTACTCATTAGGGTTTAAGGATGAGAGCTTAGGGCTTGATAATCACTTTACCCATAACATTACGCCCAGTGACGTATTTTATCGCCTCAATACCGTCGCTTAGCTGGTAAGTTTTATCGACCACCGGTACCACTTTGCCCTCTTCAAACCACTGAAATAACTCGCGCATATTGGCGGCGTGATCTTCCGGCTGTTTAATCGTAAAGGAACCCCAGAAAACCCCCAGTACTGAATAGCCCTTCACCAGCGTCAGGTTAACCGGTAGTTCGGGGATGCGGCCAGAGGCAAAGCCCACTACCAGTAAGCGGCCATTCCAGGCCATAGAGCGGGAGCAAACGTCGAAGGCATCGCCACCCACAGGGTCATAGACTACATCGACGCCCTGACCATTGGTCAGGTCTTTAATGGCTTGTTTGAGATCCTGCGTCTTGTAGTTAATGCCTTCATCGGCACCCTGGGATTTTGCAAAGGCCAGTTTTTCTTCCGTTGAGCAGGCGGCAATCACTCGCGCGCCAATGGCTTTGCCGATTTGTACGGCAGCTATGCCAGTGCCACCCGCCGCACCCAGTACCAGCAGGGTTTCTCCCGCCTTTAACTGGCCCCGCTGGCGAAGGCCATGATGGGCTGTGCCGGTGGCAGCCAGCAAGGCCGCGCCAGTTTCGTAGGACATGGAGGCTGGGATTTTGTGGATAACCTTGACCGGCAGAACAATTTTTTCGGCGTAGGCACCAAAGCTGGTAGTCAGGCTTAAGACTCTATCGCCTATCCCAAATTGATCAACACCCTGGCCAAGGGCAATGACCTCGCCGCTGATTTCTGAACCCGGTGCAAAAGGACATTCCGGCCGCGCCTGATATTTACCTTCGACCAGCAGGCCATCGGGGAAATTAACGCCGATGGCTTTGACAGCGACCAAGACCTCACCGGGGCCAGGCACGGGGCCGGGCATATCCCGATAGACCAGATCATCGACCGAACCGTAGGCTTCACACACTAATGCTTTCATAAATCTTGTCTCAGTTATTGTCGCAATCTAATGTCGCAAGCTAGTGACCGAATCGATTAGGCGCTTCTGTTATGGCGTGATGACGAGCTTGCCAATCACATCACGACCAGTAATTTTTTTGATGGCCTGAATACCGTCTTTGAGCTTGAACACCGTATCGACTACTGGCACGACCTTGCCTTCTTCAAACCACTGAAATAGCTCGCGCATATTTTCGGCATGATCCTCAGGCTGCTTTTGGGTGAAGGTGCCCCAAAAAATGCCGACCACGGAATAGCCTTTAACCAGGGTCAGGTTGACCGGTAACTCCGGAATACGCCCAGAGGCAAAACCAACGATTAACAAGCGGCCATTCCAGGCCATAGAGCGGGAACAAACATCGAAGGCATCACCACCGACGGCATCATAGACCACATCGGCACCCTGACCATTGGTGAGGTCTTTAATGGCCTGCTTGAGATCCTGCTCGGTGTAGTTAATGCCTTCGTCAGCTCCCTGAGCTTTGGCAAAGGCGAGCTTTTCGGCGGTAGAACATACTGCAATCACCCGCGCGCCCATGGCTTTGCCGATTTGCACCGCAGCAATGCCAGTACCACCTGCCGCACCCAGCACCACCAGGTTTTCACCGGGCTGCAATTGTGCCCGTTGTTTTAGTGCGTGGTGGGCGGTGCCGGTGGCGCACATCAGTGCTGCTGCAGTTTCGAAAGACATGCTGTCGGGAATTTTAAAGGCCGACTCTATGGGGCCCGCAATTTTTTCGGCGTAGGCCCCAAAGCTCGGGAAGTATCCGAGCACGCGATCACCCACAGTAAAAGTGCTGACGCCCTCGCCTAGCTCCGTTATTTCGCCGGCAAACTCACCGCCAGGCATAAACGGGCATTCAGGCTTAAACTGGTATTTGCCTTCGACCAGCAAACCATCGGGAAAATTAACACCGATGCCTTTAATATTGACCACCACCTGCCCCTTACTCGCCACGGGGTCGGGCATGTCACGATAAACCAGATCATCGACGCTACCGTAGGCTTCACAAACCAGTGCTTTCATAGCTTTTTCTCTCTATCTAATTGGCGCTCTATCTATTGAGTTTATTTACAGTCGGCCCTGGCTTTGCAAATATTCAATGGCTGTTTCCGCCATCGGTCGCGTCATCTTTCCGTAAGTGAGCGCTTCCGTACTCGATGCGGTGCCGTCCTGATAGCGTTTCATAATGCCCTGCAAAATGGCCGCAAAGCGGAAAAAGCTGAAGGTCAGATAAAACGACCAGTCGGGGATCTCACTAAGCCCCATGCGTTTGCAATAGGCGGCAACGTATTCTTCTTCGGTGGGAATACCCAGGGCATGACGATCCAGGTCCGCCAGACCGCTGAGGTTACCCAATGAGGGATCAGCGGGCATACGCAGTTGCATGCACTGATAGGCGATATCGGAAAAAGGATGACCCAGGGTCGACAGCTCCCAGTCCAGCACCGCCAGGACTTTTGGCTCGCCGGGCTGGAAAATCATATTGTCGAGGCGATAATCCCCGTGGATCAAACCCACCCGGCCATCATCCTCGGGCAGATTTTTGGGCAGCCAGTCCATTAACTGTTCCATGGCCTCAATGGTCTCGGTTTCCGAGGCTCGATATTGCTTGGTCCAACGGTTTAACTGACGTTCAAAAAAGTTGCCAGGACGACCAAAAGTATCCAGCCCAACGGCCTCAACATCGACACTGTGCAGCGCTGCCAGTACTTCATTCATCTGGTCGTACATCTCGCCTCGTAGCGACAAATCATCGATGACCGTCAGCTGCGCGTCCCAATGGATATCGCCATCGATAAAATCCATGATGTAGAACATGCTGCCGATCACACCTTCATCTTCACAGAGCACATGCATGGTCGGCACCGGCACCGGCGTCTCAGCCAGTGCTGACATGACTCGATACTCGCGATCAACCGCGTGGGCCGACGGTAAAACCGGGCCGGGGGGTTTGCGCCGCAGCACATAGCTTGATGTGTCGGTAGTCAATTTGTAGGTGGGGTTCGATTGCCCGCCGTCAAATTTATCAGCACTCAACAGCTTGCCGAAGCCGTCGATGTGATCCGCCAGATAGGCATTGAGCTTGTCGATGGGCAGTTGATCTATGGGTAATGTATCCGCTTGATTAGTCATAGCTTACCTTGTACTTATTAATCGATTTTATTGCGCGTACTGCTTCACCAATGAACGCCCCAGCTGCATCATATGTACCTGATCCGGGCCATCGGCGAAGCGGATTTGACGAGCGTAGTTGTAGGCTTCGGCCAAAAAGTAATCATCGGTTAAACCGCCTGCACCATGTATTTGTATGGCTCGGTCGATGACTCGCGCAGCCATCATCGGGGTAACAATTTTAATGGCGGCGATCAAATCCCTGGCTTCTTTAGCACCATCCCGATCAATTTTGTCCGCCGCCATCATGGTCAGCAGGCGGGCTTGCTCAACATCGCAAAACGATTGTGCAATGTCTTCACGCACCGACTGGTTTTCGCTGAGTTTAAAACCAAAGGTGCTGCGGGTTTCGGCGCGTTTGCACATTAGCTCCAGCGCTCGCTGAGCACAGCCAATCAGGCGCATACAGTGGTGGATACGGCCTGGCCCGAGACGACCCTGGGCGATTTCAAAACCGCGACCTTCGCCTAGCAAGAGGTTTCCTATCGGCACACGGACGTTGTTAAACACCATTTCCGCCTCACCCAAAGGCGCGCCGACATAACCCAGGGTGGTCAGCGGGCGAATAATTTCGACACCTGGCGTATCTTTGGGCACCAGAATTTGCGATTGCTGAACGTGGCGGTTGGGGTTATCGGGGTCAGTTTTGCCCATCACGATAATAATTTTGCAGGCCTCATGCATGATGCCGGTGATAAACCACTTGCGGCCATTGATCACGTACTCGTCGCCATCTTTGACGATGGAACACTGGACATTGGTGGCGTCAGAGCTGGCCACATCCGGCTCGGTCATGGCGAAGGAAGAGCGAATTTCACCCTCTAGCATGGGCGTTAACCATTTTTCTTTTTGGGCTTCCGAGCCATATTTAATAAACACTTCCATATTGCCAGTGTCTGGCGCATTGCAATTGAAGACCTCGGGTGCCCACAGCACACGGCCCATAATTTCGCAGAGAGGCGCGTAGTCGATATTGCTCAAGCCGTCTTCGCGCTCGTGTATCGGTAAAAACAGATTCCACAATCCGACGGCTTTGGCTTTGGCTTTTAAAGACTGCATTAAGGGCGGTGTCGCCCAGGGGTTAGCCACGGTTTTCATGTATTCGTCGTATTCTTTCTCGACCGGATAAACCTCTTCATTCATGAATTTTTGCAGGAGATCCTGAAGAGCGATGGCTTTAGGTGAGTGTTCGAAATTCATGCAGGGTGTTCCTCTGGGTTAATAAGTTTGGCTAGCAATGGCTGGAGCGGTCTAAACCATGGTGATAGCGTGATGCCGGTCGGGACGCTCCATATGGGACAGCACGTTAAAGGCTTTTAAGGAAATACGCTCTTCGACGGATAAAAATTGTGTACTGGCGGTGTTGCGGATTTGCATCATTAACTCGATAGTCGCGTCATTGGACAAGCCCAGGACATGACTCATGGCAATAGATTTGGGCCCGCCGGACGATACGATCAGGGTTTTACCTCTAGCTTCGCCGGCCCGCGCTTCGCTCAGGGCCTCCACAACACGCTGGTTAAATTGCGTCCAGCTTTCGGTCACCGTACCTTGTTCCTGGTCTTGTTGCTTAAGAGCATCGTCCATGTCGCCCACGATCCAGGCTTCCATCACAATTCGCAACATGGCGAAAAACTCATGGGCGGCAGTTAACGGCGGCGCTTCTGGCTGGTAAATTTTCTGGTACAGACTTAGCACTGGGAAGAATTTAAATTCGTTCAAGCGGGGATCAATATCGGGTTCAAGACTAAGCCCCATGCCCTCGCTGATACCCCGCAGGGTTTCTTTATGACGGCGCATATCACCAACGAATACCCGATCAAAGGCTAAACCCTGTTCCCGATAGAATTCTCCCAGCCAACGGGCCTGCTGCCAACCCAGTTCCGAGAGCTTGTCATAGTTTTTAGCACCCAAAGATGCCTGACCATGTCGGACAAAATAGATTTCGTTCATATTACATCCTGTAATTCAGGTCGAGGAGGATAGCCCAGCATCAAATATTAATAAAACGAATTTTGTTCAAGGCCGCTACCTGAGCAACTAAAATAGGAAAAAACAGCCAGCATCAAAATATCTGCTTGCGATACTGAGAAGTTCGCGAGCGATATCGTAGGATAAAAGTAGTTACAATACTGGCCAACAGATGGAAGCGATGGTCGTGTGAGCAGAGATGACAGATGATTTGAAACGATTTTATAGGGCGGGCTGGGTGATTATTTGCCTATGCGTGTCATCCGGTGTCTTTGCCAATCCCGGTCATATTTCAGAGTTTGATCTGCTCAGCGAGATTCCTACCGTAAACATAGCCAGTCGTATGGATCAGCCTGTTAATTTAGCACCGGCCAGTGTGACCATCATTAACCGCGAGCTAATTGACGCCTCTGGCGCGCAAAACTGGGGCGATTTATTTAGATTAGTGCCGGGCTTTCAGTCTTACGCTGTCAACGATAACCGACCGGGTATCGCTTACCACGGTTTTGGTGATGAATTTCCCAACCGCATGGAGGTAATGATTGACGGTCGCTCAGTGTATGAGCCGGTATTTTCTACGGTGTTATGGGGCACGCTCGGGATTCAGCTAGAAGATGTTGATCATATTGAAATCGTCCGTGGATCAAGTGCTGCGACTCATGGTTCAAATGCCTTTCTGGGTGCGGTCAATATCGTCACACGGGAGCCGACACAGGATAAAGGAACAACGGTTAAGGTCACTGGAGGCAGTCGCGAGACGCTGAACTCCTGGGTGAGAATAAATGACAGTCTTGGCCCGCTCAACTATCGCCTAAGTCTGGGTTCTCGTCACAATGACGGCTTTCCCAGTATCCCCGAAGGAGAGCTGGATGATGGGCGTGAACTCTATCAAATTGCTTTTCGCGGGACGATAACGCCCTCGCTCCATGACGTGCTAGACCTTAATTTTGGTTATGCCAATGATCGCGTTGGGCTCGGGGATGCAGACCATCCCGATGAGTTTATCGATGCCGACTATTACTCAAGCTATCAGTCGGTAGAGTGGCATCATAGTCTGCTTGCTGGAGGGGAATTTAGCGTTCATGGATATCACAATAAGCTACGAGCGAGTAATTCTGCAGATAGAGGCTTGTTGTCGGATATTCTCGGCGTTGATGATCCGGCGCTGGTAGCGTTGTTTTTGGGCGTGCCAGATCAGCCTGTTGTTGGAGGTTTAGGTAGTTTGACCTCTGAGCGTTTTGATCTCGAGTTCGAGCATCAATTTTCGATGGCCGATCAATTGCGAACGGTGTGGGGACTTGGCGGACGTAGTGAGTACGCTCAAAATCGGTTCCTACAGGGTCGCGATGACAAAATCTGGGAGGAATCTTTCCGGTGGTTTATGCACAATGAATGGCGGCCGAGCGCAGAATGGATGCTGAATGTCGGATTAATGGCTGAGAAAACCTTTGTCGGCACGCTGTTATCACCGCGGCTGAGCCTCAGTCGATTATTCAGCCCTCATCATACTGTGCGTATGAGTATCTCCAGAGGCACACGAGCACCTTCGATTACTGAAGCCAATCTGGATCAGAAGCTAGAATTAAGCGGTATTGTTTTTAATGCCTTTGTACGCAGCGATGAGCGACTCGAAGAGGAGGAGGTGACATCTTTTGAACTGGGCTGGGCTGGTTACTTCCCCCAATGGCACCTGGGCGCAGATTTGAACGTATTTCGTGAGCAGGCCAGGCATGCGATGGATGACTATCAAGAGGATTTGGCAGTACCCACACCTATTGGTGATGATCAAATTAAAGTGCGAAGTAATACCGGTGAGTGGGAATCAGTTGGTGCGGAGCTGCAAGTGACCTATCGGCCGGTAACTAAGGGGCTAATAAGAGCGCACTATGCCTATATCGATCTTGATAGTGATTTTGTTAGGCAATTTGCTCCCGAAATACAATTCGACAATTTCGACCAGTCGCGACCTCGTCATTCAGGCGGCTTGTTGCTGAATTATCAATGGACATCCCAGTGGGCGGCCGGGTTAACGGTATATCATCAAGGTGAAGTTAACTGGCGGGATGGTAATTTTATCGATGAATATACTCGGCTAGACAGCCATATCACCTTCAAGTTTGTTCTCGGTCGCCACGTTGGCAAGTTGCAGCTGGTAGCGCAAAATATGACTGACGACTACTCTGAATTTAATGAAGAGAATATATTTGGCAGTCGATATTTCGCTTCGTTCAGCCTGGACTTGCCCTGATGTGGTTCGACACGAGGCTGAATGCTTGCCGTTTTATGGACGTCGGCGGGCAAATCTACGCCTCAGCAGTGCAGAGTATCGGCAAATTTTTCTGCTCCGAAGAAACTAGTCAGCAAACAAAGTCTAACTGGGTTTTAAGGGCATCACTTCAAATAGGGTAACAGGACGGTTATCGCGGAAAATGAACGGATTCGCCGGTGTTTTACAGAATATGGAGAGCAAGATCGCGCTGACTTTGGTCAGGTGCGCCTTGCAAGGCCTGATTCTGTTCGCCTGTGTGTTCCTGGGTGATAGGGGCTTCGCTGCTAATGAAGTACATGTGCTGCTATCGAATGATGCGCCTTATTATCACCAGGTGGCAAAAGTGTTTACTGCGCAACTTAAGGCTCAGCAGCCAGCTACCGAAGTCCGAAGCATCATTATGTCCGATGGTGTAGCGTTGCCTGAAATTTTGGGCCAGCAGATTATTGCTATTGGCTCTGAAGCAACCACCGAGGCTCTGGCAAATTACCCCCAGTCAGATATTCTCAGCTTATTGATGCCGATGGCGGCGTGGCAGGATATTAATAAGAATACGTCTATTGAAGGTCGCTTTGCTGCGGTGGTTATCGATCAGCCCTTTGAGCGCGCGGTGTTACTTGGCCTGTTGTTAAAACCGGATGCCCGGCGCTTTGGTGCCGTATTTGGGCCCGCCACCCAGACTACTAAAACTGCAAGCCTGGAGAGGGTATCCAGTTTGGGTGTTGAGCTGATCACTGCGAGTCTGCCCCCCACCGACAATCCCATTAGCACTTTAAGCCCCATCATAAATGCCTCGGAAGTATTTATTGCAGTGCCGGATCGGGCGGTATTTAACCGCAATATAGCCAAATGGATTCTTCATTTGAGCTATAGGGAAAAAATTCCTGTGATAGGCTTTTCAGCCTCCTATACCAAAGCCGGAGCGCTGGCTTCAATTTATTCTAGCCCTACAGATATCGGACGCCACGGTGCCGAATTATTCGTCGAATTATCAGCTCATGCATCAGATAATGCCGGCAAAAGTTGGCGCGCTTACTACCCGAAATATTATACTTTGAGCATCAATGGAGACGTTGCCCGGATACTCAATATCAACCTCCCCCCCCGGGAAGACTTGTACGGAATGTACCAGAAGCTTCTCCAGGCGATGTAATGAAGCGGCTACTCCCAAAGCTGGGCAATACACTACAAAATCGCCTTGTTGTGGCGACAACCGTGCCACTGTTGGTGCTCACCGTTGTGCTGACAAGCGTGACGATGCTCGAGCGAGATAAAGCTATTACTGAGCGTCTACAGCAATCGGGTCGCAGTATAGCCCTTTATTTGGCTTCAGTTTCGGATTTCGCGCTCTACTCCGCAAACAAACCACTGTTAAATTCTTTACTGACAGCGACTGACCGACTAGACGGTGTCTCGGGCGTTACCTTCCTTAATGCCAGCCGCGAAGTCGTCATTTCGACATTACCCGCTGATCACGACCCTGGAAAAACATCTGAGCCTTCCGGACAAGCGGCTGAACGCAGCGCTCCAGCAAACTTAAGCACACCAGATAAATATCTATATTTTGAAGAGCCAGTATTAGCCCTTGACCTCTATATTGAGGATTATGGTTCCGCTGCTGTGGAGGACGATTCGCAGTTGGTGGGCTGGGTTATTGTTGCCATAGATCCAGCCGTGAGCCAATCGGAACGCCGTGCCATGTTGATTAATGGCGTCGGTCTGGCGGCGGGTGTTATGGTCATGGCGATTATCATGTCCTATCTACTGGGCCGTAACATTATCGGTCCGATAAAAAAGTTAACCAATACCGTCAACCGTATCGAAGGCGGTGACTTTTCTGTTCGAGCAGAATCGGCGCCGAGTTACGAATTTAATGTTCTCGCCCATGGCATCAATCATATGGCGGAGTCTATTGAGGAAAATCAGGTTCGGCTCCAACAAGAAGTAGAAGGCGCTACCCATCAGCTAGAGGTAACACTTGCTGATTTACAGTCGAAAAATGACGAATTAGAAATTGCCCGGCAACACGCCGATGAAGCCAATGCTGCAAAAACTGATTTTTTAGCAAGGATGAGTCACGAATTGCGGACACCCTTAACCTCTGTGAGGGGCTTCATTGGACTTTTACAAAGTGCCGACCTGGGCAGTTCGGAGCAACAATATTGCAAAATTATTGATCAGGCAGCTCAGCTGTTACTACAACTCATTGATGACATTCTTGAGTTTAGCCGCCTGCAAGCGGGGGCTGTGGAGCTGGAGGAGCTGCCGATTGATTTTTATCGGTGCCTTGAAGATCCCATACAGCTACTAGCGCCGATGGCCCACGACAAAAACCTTGAGCTTATCCTAGATATCGAACCCGATGTGCCTCTGGCCCTGGTGGCGAACTCGCGCCGACTACGCCAGATTATTTTCAACCTGGTGTCTAATTCGATCAAGTTTACCGAGTCTGGTTGGGTGCTTGTTCGGGTGTTTTTGCTCGCTGATGAAGCGGACCATTGTCGAGTCGGCATTACCATTAAAGATACTGGGATCGGCATCTCAGAGGAGCAAAAAAAGCATATTTTTGAGGCCTTCACCCAGGCGGATATTTCTATATCACGGCGTTTTGGGGGCACCGGCCTGGGCTTGTCAATCGTCAATGGTCTAGTCGATATGATGGGAGGCAGCATTTCAGTTGATAGTCCTGAGGGTAAGGGGAGCACATTCAAGGTTGTCTTGCCTCTGAAAAAACAGCAAGCCTTGTTTAGCGATCAGCATCTGTCGAGTGGGCTGCAGCCACGAGGAAAACAGGCCTTAAATATTGCCTTGTATGATCCGGATCAGGCCTCCCGTCAAGCTCTGGAGCATTTGCTGACCCGGATCACGAATAGTGTTGAAAGCTATGGTGATATTGGGGCTTTGAAAAGTGGCCTGAAAACAACGCAGGCAAGTGTGATCTTACTTAATGGCGCATCCGTAACACTCGCTAATCCTCGAGCATACCCCCTATTGCTCGAATACATCAGGCAGTGTACGGATCTGCCCCTGGTCATTACGCTACCCCTGAAGCAGCTGCAGAAGAGCTCCTCCATTGCAAATGATCCATCTTTACAGCCAGCAAGTTTTATTGGTAAACCGGTGTCTATTGACAGCTTGAAGGCCTTGTTTATAGATGCCGATAAGGTGGTCGACAGTGGCACCGTAGCTAATTTATCCGGGGTTAATGTCCTGGTTGCCGAAGACAATGACTTTAGCCAATTACTTATTAAGACGATGTTGGATCGGGCCGGGTGCCGTTATTGCCTTGTTGGTAATGGCCGAGAGGCCGTCGAAATGAGTACTCGGGAGCAGTTTGATGTATTGCTCGTTGATGGCCATATGCCAGAGCTGGATGGTTGGGAGGCGCTCCGGGAAATCAGAGCCTTGACCAACCCCAACCATGGGACGCCAGCCATTTTTTTAACTGCTGACGTGCTGGCTCAGGGCGCGAGTCTGCCCGCGGGTGTGGGCATTAATCGTGTTATGCACAAGCCCTTTGAAGAAGCAGACTTAATAAACGCAATTAGTAAACTGGCGGGTAAGGAACTCAGTGGCAAGGCGAAAACTTCGGCTATCTGGCAGCGGATACCAAAGGAAAAGTTTTTTTCTGAAGTCGAAAGCTTATTAGACAAGGCTGACCAAGAGAACCAGCGGGGCAATACAGCCGAGCTTGGCGAGATCGTCCACCAGCTATTAGGTATCGTCGGGGTGTTTAAAGTCAATATGCTTCACCAGCTGAGCGAGGCATTACACCTTGCGGCTAAAGCCGGAGATCATAGCCAGGTCAATATCGCAATCGCCGACCTAAGCATTAGGTTGGCTGAACTCAAGCGTGAGGTCAGCTAATTGCTCTGCTATACGCTGTTAAAAGTTTTGCAGGCCTAAAGCAGGCGAACCGAAACCACACCATCTACTGCGGCGATAGCGGCGATAATATCCTCAGCTGGCCTGTCTTCAACATCAATAATATTGTAGGCAATGTTGTCCCGACTTTTATTAACCAGGTCCATAACGTTGTTATTGCTATCTGCGAGAATACCCAACACGTTACCCAGCACCTTAGGCACGTTGTTATTACTGAAGGTGAGTCGATGCCCCCCATTTCGGGCCATGTGCGTCGGTGGAAAATTGACCGAGTTGCGAATAGTGCCGTTTTCAAGGAATTCCATTAACTGGTTGGCGGCCATAATGGCGCAGTTTTCTTCCGCTTCTGCTGTACTGGCGCCGATATGAGGCATTAGCAAAACGTTCTTGCGACCCAATAACTCAGGGGTCGGAAAATCTGCGATGTAGCCACCCAGTTCCTGATTGTCTAGCGCGGCGATCAAGGCTTCAGTATCGACAATCTCCTCACGGGCAAAATTGAGTAATTTAGCGCCTGGTTTAAAACTGCGTAATGCCTCAGCATTAATCAGATGACGAGTAGCTTCAATCGCAGGAACATGCAGTGTGATGTAGTCAGCCTGGCCTAGCAGATGTTGCAGGCTATCCATTTTTTCAACGCGGCTCGATAAGCGCCAGGCGGCTTCGACAGAGATCGCCGGGTCGTAACCGACTACATCCATACCTAAATCCAGCGCCATGTTAGCGACGATCGCGCCGATTGCGCCGAGCCCGACAACACCCAGGGTCTTGCCATAAAGCTCGCAACCGGCAAAACGCTTCTTTTCCTTCTCGAGCAAGGCTGACATCTCTCCTGCCTCACTGATCTCTGTCAGCGATTGCACGTAATTCATGCCTTCAAAAATGTCTCTCGATGCCAACAAAAGTCCCGACGTCACCAGCTCCTTGACGGCATTGGCGTTGGCCCCGGGAGTATTGAACACCACCACGCCTTTTTCTGTGTAATCGGCAACCGGTATGTTATTCACACCGGCGCCGGCACGGGCAACCGCCGCAAGACTGCTGGGTATTTCGACATCGTGAAGTTTCTGGCTACGCAGCAAAAATGCATCGGGCTGAGCGAACTCGCTAGCAATTTCGTATTGGTCACGAGGGAATCGGTCGAGACCCATGCTTGAAATCTGATTGTAGGTGCGAACTTTATACATGGCTTGCTCCTGTGCGGGTGGTTACGGCTGACGAATGATTGCAAAGCCAGGCATGCTAGCAAATTACTCGTCTCTTACTGACAAATCTTGGTTAGGCAGCACTAACTTGCTGGTAGGCCCATTCAAGCCATGGCATTAATGCTTGGAGATCTTGCACTTCGACGGTTGCCCCGCACCAAATGCGTAAACCTGCTGGGGCATCACGATAAGCACCGATATCGTAGGCGACGCCTTCCTGATCGAGCAAGGTCGTCAGCGCGTTGATTTTTGCGGCTTCGAGGTCGAGGATCAGGCAAACACTGGTGTTCGAGCGGGTGGCAATATCTTCAGCCAGGAAATCGACCCACTGGTGTTGATCGACAAAAGCCTCGATCACGGATAAATTTTTCACCGACCTATCTATCGCAGCACTCACTCCACCGAGGCTATTAACCCAGTCGAGGGCATCCAAATAGTCGGCAACGCAAAGCATAGACGGCGTATTAATGGTCGCACCCGTGAACACCCCTCCGATCAATTTGTTGTTCTTGGTGAGGCGGAAAATTTTTGGCAGCGGCCATGGTGGCGTGTAAGTTTCCAGCCGCTCAACCGCTCGCGGACTCAGTATCAACATGCCATGGGCGCCTTCACCGCCGAGCACTTTCTGCCAGCTAAAGGTCACCACGTCGAGCTTTTCCCAGGGTAAATCCATGGCAAAAACAGCCGAGGTCGCATCACAAATCGTCAGGCCAGTGCGCTGATCATCAATCCAGTCGCCGTTGACCACCTTCACCCCTGATGTGGTGCCATTCCAGGTAAAAATAATATCGTGATCGGCGTTAGTTTGCGTCAAATCGGGTAATTTACCGTAATCCGCGCTTATCGGCGTGACGTCATTGAGCTTCAGTTGTTTGGTGATATCACTTAACCAGCCCGCACCAAACGACTCCCATGAACAAACGTCGACCGGCCGCTCGCCAAGCAGTGACCACATAGCCATTTCCATGGCCCCAGTATCAGAACCCGGAACTACACCAACAAGGTAGCCCTCGGGCAATCCTAATACAGCGGCTGTTTCTGCGCAGACCTGTGCTAGCGCTGCTTTGCCGGGGGCTGAACGGTGAGATCGCCCTAGCGTGGAAACATCGAGTTTTTTCAGGTCATAACCGGGCCGCTTGCTGCACGGGCCAGAGGAAAAATTGGGATTGGTCGGCTTAACGACAGGTTTCATAGTGATCTCTGGGAGCTTGCCTCTGCGAGTGTCGCAGCCCGGCTGCTATTGGACCCTAGCTTTGAAGGCGGGCAATTCTACTGGCCAAGGCCGTGAAAGCAAAGGAGAAATCGAAAATAGTTGAGGTGATTTTAATGTCGAGGCTAAGTTTGAGTTATTCCCACTGGTATTGGTAAGGCCCTTACGTATAATCGCGACTTTATTCGCAGGTGATAGCGGTGCCCGATGAAGGGGCTGCTCACTTACCAGCTTCTCTACATTCAAAACGTTGATCTTAAGCCTATGTCTGAATACCCCGAAAAAACTTGTGAGATTGATCGCCTGGTCAGGCAACCAAAATTGGTTGCTGCCGTGCTTGAGGGCCGCAAAACCGAGCAGCGGCGCGATGGCATATATGCCTATCCCGGTGAAATATTTGAGCTTGAAGGTGTCGCCTTCAAAATTAGCGGACTTATTCGGCAGCGTTGGGGCGATATGTCCGATGCGGACGCTAGAGCTGAGGGTTATCCGAGCATCAAAATATATCAGGACTTAATTACCAAAATGCATCCCGGTATGTCCTGGGATGATGATCATCTGGTCTGGGTTCATCAGTTCGAGAAATTGTAGATCTTAATGCTTCCAGTTGAGCGTTTTCAGTAAACATCCGGCAGAAAAAAATTAATACCATTCTGTTTAGCTTAGCAGCACTCGGCAGTTTCCACGGAGTTCGAGTAAGTACTGGAGCGGATGATTTTAACGGTCAAATAAGCTGCATCTGATTTGTATCTCTATTCGGAGGTTCCTTTTCTAGGCCTCCCTGGGCCTGGCGACCTGGGCTAAAAATACAAAAATCATCATCAAAAGTTTCTCGATACCATTAACTATGCCCAGCCTATACTAGGCCTCGATTGCCTGTTGAGTTATGCATACCTGCACCTGGTTTTGGACGACGGGGTTTTCGCTGGGGGTGGGGAATTTAAAGGCCATTGCTCGCCGAGTGGCCATTATGAGGCTAATGATTGAGCTGGAAGAAACTCTGGTTGCTCGCGAAAACGGTGTCACCTGTGCCCCCCTCGGGGGCCGGGTCCTCTTCAGGTTTCCTTGCTATCTGAACGGGACTGGCGCGAAGTGGGCTTCGAAATGCGCCGACAACGGCCCTGGACAGTTCGACGAAGACCTGATCCTCGCTGTTAATGGTAAGAGGCCTCCTGCTGGCGAATGGAGGCGGTACCGGAGGGCTTGTCTGGAGCATTAACGATGGATTTGCGTTGTGGACCTATTTGCAGCGAAGCGGCATCCGGTTTTATCCAGCGTGGTGATCCCGTTGAAGTATTAGATGAGTTGTCTGATCCTGGTTGCTCTGACCTCCACAGTCAGGACTTACTTGCTGCTCATGTTACTCCTCACGATATAGCGACATTCATGTTTTAGATTCGCCAGCCACTTAACTTTTAAAAATCTCTGTCTAAAAAATATTGTTTCAATACAATAAGTCACTCCATAAATCATAGGAGAAAATAATGTCAGGAATTCTAGAAGGAAAAGTCGGTTTAATAACCGGCGGTGGCTCAGGCATAGGCCGTGCTACCAGCGTGATTTTTGGTAACGAAGGCGCCAAAGTCGTGGTTTCGGATGTCAACGAAGAAGGCGGCAACAAAACCGTCGATATGATCAAAAAAGCTGGCGGCGATGCGGTGTTTGTC
This sequence comes from Porticoccaceae bacterium, assembly GCA_019090225.1. Classification (GTDB taxonomy): domain Bacteria; phylum Pseudomonadota; class Gammaproteobacteria; order Pseudomonadales; family Porticoccaceae; genus HB2-32-21. Next base: position 11,475 of record JAHRWI010000161.1, on the reverse strand, counting down.
CGCTGCGATGTCTCGCAATCTGCTGAAGTTGAGGCGCTGATCAAAGCTAGTGTCACTCATTATGGCCAACTGGACTGTGCGTTTAATAATGCCGGTATCTCCGGCAAAATGGCCAATACGGTAATGTGCTCAGAAGGCAATTTTGACCGCAATATCGCTGTTAATCTGAAGGGCGTCTGGTTGTGTATGAAGTACGAGATTCAGCAATTTCTTGATCAGGGCACGGGCGGATCAATTGTCAGTACCGCTTCTATCGCCGGTCTGGTGGCTGCAGCTTATGCGCCAGCCTACGGTGCTGCGAAGCACGGCGTTAATGGTCTGACCAAATCCGCTGCCATTGAATTTGCCAAGAAAGACATTCGCGTTAACTCGGTATGCCCCGGCTTAATTGAAACGCCGATGGTTGCCTCCGCTGGTACCGATTCTAAACTGATTGAGACCATGATCGCAGCGGAGCCGGTTGGTCGAATGGGTCAGCCCAATGAAATTGGCAATGCCGTGGCCTGGTTATGCTCCGATAAAGCCTCATTCGTCACCGGGCATTGCATGCCGGTCGATGGTGGTTACGTGGCACAGTAAGTATTGCCTGGAATTTCTTACTGAATGAATACTCGTCAAATCAAATAGAAACCACCAACAATGCACTATTTTTTTCTTGGTGGTTTCTATTTGAAGAGTTTACAGTCGAGAATTTATACACGATCCAGCACAATAACTGGAATCTCTCGATCACCCGCATTTTTTTGATAATCATTATAGGGTGGGTACAGTTTTTCCTGCTGAACCCACAGCGCCGCCCTCTCCTCACCGCTGGCAACCCGCGCTTGGGCCGAAAATTTGTCGTCGCTAACCTGTACTTCAACCTCCGCTTGCGCCAGTAGATTCAAATACCAGGCCGGGTGTTTGGGCGCGCCACCCTTGGAGGCAATGACAATATAGCCGCCGTCAGCGGTCTCGCCGTAAATAAGCGGCATGATTCGCGCCTCCCCGCTTTTCCGGCCAATAGTGGTCAACAACAGTGTTGGCAATAGACCGGGGCCGCCTAGCGGGGCGGAATCCCACATGTGGCCTTCAGCGCCATTGGCCAAATATTTTTCTCGATGTTCAGCTATCCAGCCAGATGTACTAGCTTTGAGGATGGGATCAGTCACGGTATTCTCCTGGGTTGTTATTTTTGGTGGTCACCATGGAACAATTTGCATGGAACAACATTACTGGGGTGAAATCAATGCTATAGGGTTTAGCAAAACCCTATCTCCTTATTTAAAAACAGCACGATAAAACCAGGATCAACTTATGATCGATCTATACACCGCATCAACCCCCAACGGATGGAAAGCCTCTGTCACGCTCGAAGAGTTGGGCCTACCCTATGAAGTGCATGCGCTTAGCTTTGATAAGGAAGAACAAAAGTCCGAGGCCTATCTAAAAATATGTCCCAATGGTCGTATTCCCGCTATCGTCGACCGCGATGCCAATAATTTCGCCGTGTTCGAAACCGGCGCGATTATGATTTATCTAGCCGAAAAAACCGGCCGCTTGATGCCGACAGATGCTAAGGGTCGGTCAAGGGTTATCCAGTGGTTAATGTTTCAGATGGGAGGCATCGGCCCGATGATGGGTCAGGCCAATGTGTTCTATCGCTACTTTCCCGAAAAACTCCAGCCCGCCATCGATCGTTATCAAAATGAAGGTCGTCGCCTGTTTGAAGTGCTCGACCGCCGCCTCGGTGAAAGCGAATGGCTAGCCGATGATTATTCTATCGCCGACATTGCCAACTGGTGTTGGGTTCGCACCTACAAGTGGTCAGGCATTGAGGCGGATGATCTGCTTAATCTGAAACGCTGGCGCGATGCGATACGTGAACGTCCTGCCTGCCAACGTGGCATCGCAGTTCCAAAGCGCCTTGAAAACATGATCGACGATAAAGACGCGGCAGATAAATTTTCGGCTAATGCTCAAAAAATACTGCAAACCTGAGTGTCGTTTTAAACCTGCACCTCGTGTTAAAAGAATGCCTTAGACATGGCCCCTGTTTTGAACCGCCTTAAATAAGACTTGAGTAATCCTTTTCGACAAAGCCCCTGCAAGCTCCACCGACAAATGCACCTTGTAATTAATAGGTGAGCCTGTTTTATTAGGCGCAGTCTTATTAAGTCCAATTGAACGACAAGAGAAAATAATAATGAACAATAAACATGTCATGGAAGGCTTCCGCGTCCTCGATTTTACCCAGGTAATCGCTGGCCCCACCACCACCCGTTTGATGGCCGAGATGGGTGCCGAAATCATCAAGATCGAATTAGGCCCCACCGGAGATGTCACCCGTTTACTGCCGTTTGATAAAGCCGGAACCGGTGTTAGCTCCTGCTTTTTACAGCAAAATCGTGGCAAAAAAAGTATTTGTATCAACCCAAAAACCGCTAAGGGCCGGGAGATAATCGAGCAGCTCATCACCAAATGTGATGTGCTGGTAGAAAATTACGCTGCTGGTGTTATCGGCCGTATGGGCTTTCCCTATGAACGGGTAAAAGAGCTCAACCCCAGCATAATCATGTGTTCAATTTCTGGCTTTGGTCAGGAAGGGCCGCTATCCAACAAGCCGGGCTATGACTTTATTGCCGCCTCCTTTGCTGGCGTGCTCGATAATATCGGCTACCCCGATGGTTACCCTATCGCCCCCCAGTTGGCGATAGGAGATGCTACCACCGGTGTTCATGCCCTGGCCGCGATTAATGCTGCCCTGCTCTATCGGGAGCGAACCGGCGAAGGTCAGTATCTGGATATTTCTTTGATTGATTCCTACTTTCATACCCACGATGTCGGTGTGCAACTGCATAGCGCCACTGGCGGCGAATTTGTGCCCAAGCGTTCGGGGCACCACCATTTTGTATTGAGTCCCCTGGGTATATTCAAAGGCAATGGTGACGATGAGTATTACAGCATTATCGTTTTGCCCAACCGCTGGGCGGATTTTGCCGCCTTTCTGGGTTATCCCGAATATGCCGAAGACCCGCGTTTTAGCACCAACGATGCACGGATGGAAAACCATCAGGCCGTGGTCGATATGATTGAAGATTGGTTGTGTGCTCAACCGAGCCGAGAAGTCATCCTCGAAAAATTTGAAGAAGGCCGCTTCGCTATTGGCCCCGTGTTATCGGTGCCGGAGGTGATGAAACACCCTCACTTTGTCGAACGCCGGACTATCCGCACCGTTAAAGATCGCAGCTTTGGCGAGATCGATATTCCCGGCATGCCGCTACGTTTTTCGAAGTTTCCAGAAGAACTGACCCTGGAAGCGCCATTTCTGGGTGAGCACAACGGCGCTGTACTGGGCGAATTGTTATCTATGAGCCCAGAGGAGGTGGATGCGCTAATCTCAGAGGGAGTGTTACACGCTGTAATACCTGAGCAGCTGGCTGGCTAGATTAAGCCACCTTGAAGGCAAAAACATGTCAGCTAAATATTTAGCAGGAAGCCTAGCCGACGCTCCCTGCTTTACGTAATTCAGCCAGGTCCTCAAGGCTGTAACCCAGCTCAGAAAATATCTCATCGGTATTTTCGCCCAGGGCCGGTGCGGGCAGTCGCACACCGCAGGGTTCGCCATCAAAAATAGCAGCAGCTCGTGGCTGACGAACACGACCACCCAGGGGGTGATCATATTCAATGATGGAACCTCGATGCGTAACCCGAGGGTCGGTAATCACCTCGTGGTAATCATTGACCTTGGCACAAGGCACCTCGGCGTCTTCCATTTGCGCTACTAGATCATCGGTCGCGAAATTGACCGTGCGTTTCCTGAATTCTTCCATCAGTTCAACCCCATTGGCAAAGCGGTCAGTGACCGTGCCAAAGCGTGGATCATCGTGGGCCTCCGGGTAATTAAGCACCTCGCAGGCACCGGCAAATTCGTCATCACCCACCGTAAACATCGCCGCATGACCGTCAGCCGTGGGGGTCGTGGAGATAAATTCAGAGATCAAAGGTTTCTCTTCGACATCATCGCCGACGAAACTGTGGTTCCAGAATACGTCGGGCCACAGGAAAGCCAGATTGGCTTCGAGCATGGTGAGTTCGATTAAATGACCTGCAACATGGCCACGTTCACGGGCAAATAATGCCGAAGACACAGCCTGAGCCGCGACCATGGCGGCCACTTTATCGCAGACAATGGTCTTCACAAATTCCGGGCCGTGCTTGCCGGTTTGAACCCGCACCATGCCCGATACCGCCTGAATCACTAAATCATAAACACGGCGTTCAGCAGCGGGGCCGTCTGGGCCAAAGCCTGACATCGACAGATAGATTAAATTGCGGTTGATGGCATGCAAGGTCTCATAGTCGTAGCCGATACGCTCCATAACCCCAGGTCTGGCGTTCTGCACAAAAACATCAGCGCTGCGAATCAAATCCTCCATCATCGGGCGGGTCTTTTCATCTTTTAGATCTACTGAAATAGAGCGCTTGTTGCGGTTAAGGCTCAGGTAGTAACTGGTGACACCGCCCCGAGTTGCCCCCACGGCGCGGGCTGGATCCCCCGCGCCGACGGATTCAATGCGAATGACATCAGCACCCTGGTCGGCTAGCAGGCCGGTGCCCATGGGCGCGGCAACATTGGTGGTGAGTTCAATAATGCGAATATCTTTAAGTGGTTCCATGATGGTTATTCCTGTTATTTATTGTTATGGGATGAAGCTCTATGGTTGATCACCTAGCTTATGTTATCTGGTGGTATGGGCTGGCAACACTTGCAATCATGATCAGGGACGCAGCCTGTCCTGTTTCCGGGTTAATGGGTTCGCTCAGTTCCCTTAACCGGTAGCCCTTATCGCGGAAGAGCTTAAACCATGACTCAAGTGTTCTAAAGTACCAGGGCGCGGGGTCGCAAAACTCATCGCTAAAACCCGCCCAGGAGCCTGCCCGCCAACCATCACGATAGGGATCCTGCCCACAGCTTGTCACGGGATGCAGGGTTTGTATGGCAAAGATGCCGTCGGTATTTAACAGGCTGGGAGCAACCCGAAAAATATGCTCAACAGACTCTTTGCCTATCAGAGAAAAATTACACACCAGCACATCATATTTCTCCGGCAGGTTCTGAGCAGATATCTCCTCATAGGCCATGACACGGAAATCCCCACCACCGAGCTTATTAGCTTCGCGGATAAATTCTGGTAGCACATCAAGGCCGGTCACCGATAAACCCAGTTGGGATAGCTCACGAGCCAGCCAGCCTTCACCACAGCCAATATCTAATACTTTCCTGGTTGGAATCGACAGGTGAGCCGAGCTGGTCATTACCGCGTCTATAATGGCCTGATCGGTAACCAGCCTCCGACTCGTGATTTGCTGTTGTTGGACAGCAGTAACCCAGGGAGCGACGTTCTTTACCCAGGACTCGATTATCTTTTTATCGCTGAATGGTTCCATAGACGACGCTGACCATTTGTTATTTTATGGGGCAGCTGGTTTGGAGGAGTATAGCTGCCGAAACAAGCCTCATTTACATCCCAGCTGGCAATCGGCTCAGGAAGCGTTCAAGCTAACACACTAAACTTGTTTTAGAATATCGTGGTAAGAGCGTATCCATATTGGGCTCGTGTTGGCACAATTAATAGCACGAAACTAGCACCACGAAACCGGGCACCATAAAATTTGCTCAACTAAGTTTAAGTCAATCAACAGGAGAAACCATGAAAGCCAAGGCAGCCGTATTTAGAGAAATCGGCGTAGATATGAAAATCGAAGAAGTCGATATTGATGAACCACAAGCTAACGAGGTACTGATTACCACAGCGGCCTGCGGGGTTTGTCATAGCGACGTGCATTTTGCTAAGGGTTCCATCCTTGGCCCAGTGCCGACTATTCCTGGCCATGAGCCCGCAGGTGTCGTCGAGGCAATAGGCTCCGCGGTAACATCAGTAGCGGTGGGCGATCATGTTATCGCTTGTACATCTATGTTTTGTGGAAAATGTAAGCAGTGTCTACAGGGCCGCCCTTATCTATGTATGGATCGCAGGCAGTGCCAGCGGGACAGAGCCGATACACCGAGGATTTCCATCGACGGCAAACGTATCACCCAGTTTGCTGATCTTTCAGCCTTCTGCGAAAAAATGCTGGTTCACGAAACTGCTGTGGCCAAAATTGATAAAGACATTCCCCTTGATAGCGCTGCTCTGGTGGGCTGTGCGGTTACCACCGGTGTTGGTGCCGCACTGAATACGGCGCAGGTCAAGCCGGGTTCAACCGTGGCGGTCTTTGGTGTTGGCGGCATCGGTATATCGATTATTCAAGGTGCTCGTATCGCCGGGGCGAAGCAGATTATCGCCATCGATGTGGTGCCCGGCAAGCTGGAAACGGCCAAAAAATTTGGCGCTACTCATACCATTCTTGGTGGCCCGGATAGTCCCGATGGCGATGCCGTCAAAGCCATCAAAAAGCTCAGCCGTGGTGGAGTGGATTACGCTTTTGATGCTGTCGGCATGCCATTGCTGGTTCAGCAATGTCTTTATGCGCTGGCTCCTCGGGGTCTTGCTGTGGTGGTTGGAGCTATCCCGACTGGACAAAAGATCGAGCTTGATCCAGGACATTTTTATCTCGAAAAATCAATGATCGGTAGTTTTATGGGCTCAAACCGTTTCCATATTGATGCCTTAAATTATTTCGAGTTCTATAAACAAGGCCGACTGGACTTAGACTCGATGGTGACTGACCGTTTCGGGCTGGGTGACATCAACGAGGCATTCAGTTTGTTAGACGGCGGGGAGATTAATCGAGCAGTGATAATGTTCTAGTGCCTCCTACATAGAACCTTTAACGTGGAACCTGGTTTCTAATTTAGAGACACAATCCAGAGGCTGGATAAAACACTTTGTGATTCACGTTTTATCCAGCCTCTCTCAAAATAATTCTTCTGATCAAGTATTCGACACTAAACATTCAACATTAAGCTCTCAATTTTACAAAAGGATAACCCAGTGCTAAAAGCCAGCGAGTTAAAAAAGGGGATGGTGGTCGAAATCAACGACGCGCCGCATTCGGTCCAACAAGTCGAGGCGAAGAGTCCCTCCTCTTGCGGAGCTGCAACACTGTACAAAGTGCGTTTCACTAACCTGAAAACCAATCAAAAACTCGACGAATCCTACAAGGGTGAGGACATCCTTAAAGACGCCGACTGCGTTCGTGTGCCTCTCCAATATTCCTATTTAGATGGTGAAACCTACATATTTATGAATATGGAGGACTACAGCCAGTACGGTTTAAATACCGACGAAATTGAAGATCAGCACGCTTATATTGCCGAAGGTTTAGAAGGCATCACCGGGCTGGTGATGGATGACGCGCTGCTGGGCATAGAGCTACCTCAATCTGTGACCATGGCTATTACTGATACCGCTCCCGGTATTAAAGGTGCCACCGCAACGGGACGCACCAAGCCAGCAACACTGACTACCGGCCTGGAAGTTCAGGTACCAGAATATCTGGAAGTGGGCGAAATCATCAAAGTGAACACCGCTACCGGCAAGTTTATGTCCCGGGCCTAAACTCCAGCACGGTGAAAATATTACGCAGGAATTCGTCGCTGCTCAAAAAAACCAGGCTTTCGCCGCAATATCTTCCAGCACCGGCATAATATATTTTTTGACTTTTTCCGGGTCTTCCGACATCGGAAAGTGACCCATACCCTCCATCAAAGTATAGGTTGCTCCCTCCACAGCATCGGCTAAAGCTTTTGAAGCTGCTGGATAAGCGAACCAGTCGTATTCAGCGCTGAGGACATAGAGCATGCCTTGCTCGGTGTCGATGTTTTCTGCCGTGTCACGAAGATCGTGTTCGATGCCCTAGTAATTGAGATCGCCCGCAAAAACCACCGGAGCACCCTGGCTATACATCCACAGAATTTTTCGTTTGTAGTGCTCGGGCGATGTCGACGAGCACAAACCCATCATTAGCGCTGGCTTGGACTCATTTGACAAGCGTGGATGATGAAACCAGTGCGCAAAATGAGGTATCACTAAACGTGTAGAGATGTTTTTGAATAACAGGGTGAAAAGGCTAATTAGCGAAGGAAGCTATTTGCGTCCTTCATAATGCCTCGGATGACAGGCATATATCCGACTAACTGTGCGCTGGGTAAAGGCTTATCGAGGAGCGATGTAATCAGGTTGGCATGCTGCGTGGTGATTCTAAAGGGAACAACAATCTTTGCCTTATTAGTAATGATGCCGATATCGCTCCAGGAACTAACAACGATTTGGCGTTGTTCGTCGCCAACAAACAAATTACCGCCAAGAGAATATTGTTCGACCGGGTTTTTAACCCCGAGCAGGGGAAGAATGGTGCTCGTGAAATCGAGGTGAGAGCTTGGATAATCAATAACTACCGGGTTTACGCCAGGCACTGCCATTACCAGCGGCACAGATATTTGTTCTTCACTGAAGCTAGAATTATGCCCCCACCGGCCATGTTCCATAAATTCCTCACCGTGGTCACCGGTGATCATTACTATGGTATTTTCCAACTGGCCTTCAGTTTCGAGGAGGTCTATCAAGCGGCCGATTTGCGTGTCGACGTGATGGGCTGCATTGATGTATCTATTTTTAAACGCGGCCATATTGTCCGTAAGGTAATCAGGACCGAACTTTAAATAATCGACTTCTTTCAAATAATCTTCGCGAATAACTGCTGTTTCGGGAAAATTGTAGCGAGCGTGAGTTGATTCAAAAAACATAAATCGAAATTGAGGTTTACGCTCTGTGTTGGGCGATGGAGAGCTTGTTAATGGGGAGCTTCTTGATGGGGAAGTTTTTAACGAAGTGATTAACAAATCAACATTACGCTCATCTCTTTCCCACGAAGCTCCCTTATTATCTTCGACAAGTTCATTTGTCGCGAAGGTCGAGAAAATAGTTTGATCAAACTCAGGGTAGGTGAAAGAGGCACTGGTAACTGCGAGTCGTTCGTAGCCTTTATGTTCGAGTAAAGTAAATAGTGTTGGGGATATATGCTCACCGAGAAACCTGTCCCAGTTGTTCCCATACAGCCCGTAGAATAAGGAGAACATGCCTTGCCGTGTGCCATTACCGCCGCTACGATGTTTTGAAAAACGCACATTGCGGGATGAAAAAGCCCACAAATTAGGCATGATTTCTGGAGTTAACATATCTGCACGAAGTGATTCGACGACGAGCATAATAATATTCGGCGATTTATCTGTAACTTGTATATCGAGCGGTGCCAAAGGATATTTTATGCTGCCAGGCCCAGATGGGTGAAAACTTACCAATTTGTGTTCATTTCTTTGATAGCCAAACAGCTCCATCAGGCTCGATGCTTTTGCCGGTTTGTACAGCGGCCATTGATCGGTGATCGACAGGATGCTGCCATTCGAGAAAAAGTGATTAACGGCATAAATAGAGCGTTCACTGACTGTTATTAATACGAATAATATAAAAAGGTATTTTAGCTTCGGAAGTATTCGTGTTGGCAGCCGGGTTGAAATCATCCATAGAAACACAAACCCAAAAATTACAGCCAGTGTTACCACGCCAAAACTCACGGTGGATACCTGATCAAATCCCAAAGATTCCATGCCACCCTTGGTAGAAACAATATTCCAGACAAACATGTTGATATGGAAGCCATAGAGCCGGTACAAAATAAGATCGCTATAGACAAGCGCGGTGGTTGCCGCAGCCGCCAATATTGAAATAGCTGCTGTTGTCATCCTGCCAGGCAATAACAGGCTGCTGACAATAGATAGTAGGATGGCAGGAAACAGATACATGGCGGAATAACTAACCAGTATTAAAAGACTATAGAAGAGCTGGAATTTGCTTGTGTAGGAGATGACATCGATATGGAGAGCTTCAGCCGCCGCAATGACGATGAAACATAAGAAATAAAAGATCGTGATTTGTTTGCGAAAATTCGTACTAACTTTTGAATTATAAGTTGCCATAAACAGCGGTCTCAGTATGCACGGATGAACGGTCGGCGTTATCGAAGCATCCGTACCTATCGACATTGCGAGCACTGGTGTTGCGCAGGGATAAGTTCCTGCACAGACGGTAAGAGACCCTCCTGGTATCAAGTGATATTCAAAGCTAGAGCTCTACTTACAAATATAGAGACTGTAGGGACTAAGTTTGCAAGGAGTGTGGCTAGCAATCGCCAACTGACGGGCATTGTATGGAGCTAACCTTAACGCAGTCTTATGGTTGTCCAGCCAGATGGCTTATTTTGGAAGGGCTGCTTCGTGTCAGCTTGCATGGCGCTAATTACGCAAAGGCCTGCGTCCTTAGATGGCAATTAAAAAATCGACCCAAACAGATTTTTTGTTCTCACGAAAACCTGCTGATAGATGGAGTCAGGGCCTGAGGTTAAACCAGGTGAATTTGATTGCCTTGCGGGTTTACCAAGGAAGGTTTAATGAGTGAGGTTTGTTAACGGTTATTTTTTATTCCGATTACATAGCCACGTTTGGCTTTGTTTTACACTCAATAACACCAGCAATGATACCGGCGGATTGAGAATTAACCTTGTCATAAACTGTTGTTTATGACCCTTTGGTCTGACAACTGCATTCCACCGAGTGAGCGCCTGCCGTTGAGTTACGGGCAGGTATCCGGTGTACAAAAAGCGCCGTCGGCCTCGACTTTTTGGGCAATTCTATCGATGACATTCAAAAACACATCAGGTTGCTGGCCACCACTAAGGGCAAACATGCCGTCAAAGCTAAACGACGGCACGCCATTCACCCCCTGCTGTCGAGCGAAATCAATTTGCGCCTGGATTTTTTCGCTATCCTCATCGCCACTTAAGTAATCACGCACCTGCTGCTTATCCATCCCGACGCCGGTAGCAAGGTCGGCCAGTATTTCGATATCACCGACATCCTCCCCTTCACACAAATAAGCCTTTAACAAAGCCTCGCTGAGATCATTTTGCGGGCCATCATTGCCACCTTGTTGCCAGGCCAGGTCCAGCAGCCGATGGGCTTTTAAGGTGTTGGCACCCCGCTCGATTTTGTCCAGATCCATATCAATCCCCGCCGCTTTCGCCACTTGCTTGATCTGGGCAAACATCGCGTTGATACGTTCTTTGCCATATTTACGTTCGATTGAGGCGCGGTAGTCATAGCCCTCGGGCGGTGCCTCGGGGTGGAGTTGATAGGGGAACCACTGAATTTCAAACTCCATATCGGGTCGCTGGGCCATGGCCGCTTCGAGATTTTTCTTGCCGATATAACACCAGGGGCATGCGACGTCAGAAATAATATCGATTTTCATTTTCTACTCCTATTTGCAATTAGTGCTTAGGCAAACCCAATTTTGCAAAAGGCCAGCCTCAGGAAAGCATAGTACAGGATGACAGAGCGGTGCCTGTTTTGTTAAAAAGAGATCAGAAGATAGTTATTGCAAATAGTTATCGTAATAACATGTCGAATAAATAAGTTGTCAAACATAAATCCGG
>JAHRWI010000160.1 GCA_019090225.1 Porticoccaceae bacterium | reverse complement strand
CCTGTAGATATCATCATTCCACATGGCAGTATGCTGTGTCCGGTGTATCCGGCAGCCGTGGTCGCTGGCAATGTCGAAACATCCCAGGCGATAGCAGATGCTTTGTATAGCGCACTCGGTGTGCTAGCAGGGTCCCAGGGCACGATGAACAACCTCACCTTCGGCGACGGCCAATTTCAATACTACGAAACCATTTGTGGCGGTGCGGGGGCCGGTGATGGCTTCAATGGAGCTAGTGCCGTACAGGTGCATATGACCAATTCTAGGATGACTGATCCAGAAATATTGGAGTTGAGGTTTCCTGTTCAGCTACGGGGTTTTACGATACGAAAGGGTAGCGGCGGCACCGGATTGCACTCTGGTGGTGAAGGCGTAGTGCGAAGAATAGAATTTTTACAGTCGATGACTTGTCATATCGTGTCGAGCCATCGCTCACAGGAGACCCTTGGTTTAGCTGGAGGAGGTAAGGGTCAGACCGGCGAGAACTTGTTGAGCAGAGCAGATATGTCCGTTGAGGAATTACCCGGTGTTGCCAGTTTTAGAGTGCTAAAAGGTGATGTATTGATTTTGAAAACACCTGGTGGCGGCGGCTATGGGGGCGTCTAGAGCAGGCTTTATAGAGCAATTGCCACTCGGATAGGTCGGGTGGAAATGTGTTTCGTATATAGATCGTGTCATCTGGTTGACATTACCTGGTGAATGCTTTAATTTTCCGACCTGCGATACGGTAATTCTTAATATAACTACGCATTATAAATACCCGGTCGCTGTTCAGGGTTTTCAAAACTAAGGCTTAGTACCAAATAGGCCAACACACTAAACAACAATAAGCAAAATGGGGGTGATTAGTTGAATACTTACGGGTCAACTATCAGAAGATCGTTTAAATTCAGAAGATCGTTTAAATCCGCTGTTGCCACCATCGGGGCAGCCAGCTTACTTTCACTATCTGCGGGCCAGGCCCAGGCCTTCCAGTTTAAGCTGGGCGACTGGAATGGCGTTATGGATAACACCATTACCGCCAGTGCAGCAATGCGGGTGGAGGGTTACCGAAAATACAGCACGGATGCCACGGGTGACGCTAATTTATTTGCCAATGCCGGTGATGTTTACGCGACACCGGTGTCACTGTTGACCGATTTTGGCCTTAGCAAGGGCAATTTTGGTTTCTTCACACGTTTTGCCTACGTTTATGATCACACCATCATGGGTAAAGACTGTACTAATTGTGAACGACCCAATACATGGCCCAACGCCAATGGTAGTGCTTATGGCGGTGATCCAAATACCTCGGTTTTCCAGTTTCCTGCGACGAATCCGGTGGAAAAAGCCAATGGCATCTCCGATGCCTCACAAAACCTGGCGGGGAATCGCTTTAATATCCTCGACCTGTTTGTCTACGGTGGCTGGGATATTGCTGATCACCCATTGAACGTTCGGGTTGGTAAACAGGTCATCAACTGGGGTGAGAGTAATATCCAGGGTGGCGGTATCTCCCAGATGATGAATCCCAGAGATTTATCAAAAGCCACTACGCCGGGTACCGATGTTAAGGAAACCCTGATTCCTCAGGAGAGCATCTATTTCAACTTCGGCTTTACTGACAATGTTAGCTTAGAGGCCTACTACACATGGAACTGGCGTGAGTCCACATTTATCGCCGCAGGCACCTACTTCAGTCCCTTTGATCAACTTGGCACCGGCTACAACCCGGATCTGCTGCTGCGCGGCATCGAGAAGTGGGGCAATAATGAAGAACCCAAGGACAATGGTCAGTGGGGTATCAATATGCACTTTGTGATCCCCTCCTGGAACTATGCCGATCTGGGCATTTACTGGGTGCGCTCCCACGGCTTCGTTCCCTGGACCCAGTTTGTTGAGGACTATACACCTCGGCCAGACCCGGCCAATCCGGGCTCTAATACGGTCGGTGGTTATGAGTGGGCTTATGGCGAGGATGCCGATACCTACGCCATCTCACTCAATGGTGAAGGCCCCTTCGATACCTCCTTTGCTATGGAGGTGAACATGAAACAAAACGCCGGTGATGTCCGTGAATGCCGTAATGTTTTTGGCATCTCTGAAGCGGGAATACCCGGCTTAGGGGGATTAACGGTGGGTGCAGCGAACGGCTTTCCCGATGACCCGCGACCGGTTTTTGGCCCCGGTGCCAGTGATGCGATCTCAGAATGTGACGGGCCGGGCAGTGAAGGCGCTGAGCTGGGCACCAGTGACGTCTATGTCTTTCTCGGTAACCTGACTAAATCTGGTGGTACGAACTTTATGGGTGCTTCCAAGTTGAGTTTGGTAATGGATGTGTCAGCGAGCTGGGTCACCGACCTGGATTCACGGCAAATATGGGATCGATACAACATCCCTGGCAAGCCGACCACAGGCAGTAGGCCCGGTAGTCAGGCTGAAAATCCAGGGCGTTTCCCCGGTGTTGGGCCGCTGGATACCCCGGTGACCGAATTTGCCTGGGGCTACACAGCAGTCGCGGCCCTGGAATATCCCAACGTATTCTGGAACCTGACAGTCAAGCCGACCTTTATATTTGTTCACAACGTTGAAGGTTACGCGCCGGGTACTGGCGGCGGCATGATCGAAAACCAGCGCACCATGGTCTACAAGCTCGGCTTTGATTATCAGGGTCAGCAATCCCTGGATTTAACCTATACCAACTGGCTGGGTACAGCTGGTGGTAGTTACGACAAAGACTTTGTCTCTGTCGTTTATAAATATAGCTTTTAAGGGAGTAGTAAAAACATGAAGAACATAACAAAGACAAGCTTCCATAAAACATTGGTGGTGATCGGCGCCTTAAGCGCAGGTATGGCACTGGCGGCTGTATCGCCGGAAGACCGGGCCAGAGTTGGTCTGGAAGGTACTGAGCTAACGCCAGCGGGTGCAATTCGAGCGGGCAATGCAGAAGGTACCATTCCAGCCTGGAAGAACGAGCCGATTGTTCCGCCCGCAGATTTTGTGGTGGGGGAATATCACACCGACCCGTTTCGTGATGACAAAGTATTGTTCACCATTACTGCCCAGAACTTTCAGGACTACGGTGATAAATTGACGGAAGGTCAAAAACAGATGTTTCAGACCTATGGTGACTATTATATGAACGTCTATCCGACCCGGCGTTCGGTGGTGTATAAGCCCTATATCTACGAGGCGGCCTTAAAGAATCTGGATCGCGCGACCTTGGCCTATGCCCCTGAAGTCAATATGGGGATTGTTGGTTTTGAGGGGGCTCGGAAATCCTGGGCCTTCCCCATACCAAAAAATGGTGATGAGGCCTGGCTGAATCAGGCGACCAAACCGATTACGGTGTGGATGGACTCCTATGAAACCACCCTGGCGATTACTCCGAGCGGTGATTACGTTGTCAACAAGTTAAACGTGCAGCAACACCAACGGTGGAGTGATCCTGAAGTAGCTGACGAGGATTTTCAAATTCACGAAGGCGGACTGCTTTACAATCAGACCTTGACTGCCCCACCAAAACTGGCGGGTCAGGTGGTATTAGCTCAAGATCCAGCGGCATTTAACAAAGTTTTTCGCAGAGCCTGGGCCTACAGTCCCGGTCAACGTCGTGTTAAGCGCGCGCCGCAGATTGTTTATGATAATCCCCTAACTGCCAGTGATGGTCTGGCGACCACAGATCAAAAGTTTGGCTTCAACGGACCCAACGACCGATTCTCTTACAAGCTGCTCGGTCGTAGAGAGGTTTATGTGCCCTACAACGGTTATAAACTCTGGGCTAAAGGAGCCACTCCCGACAAAGTGATTACGGCCGAAGGTCGACTTAATCAGGACTATGCCCGCTATGAGCTGCATAGGCAGTGGGTGATTGAAGCGACCTTAAAGGAAGGTACTAACCACGATTTTGGTAAGCGTGTTTTTTATCTTGACGAAGATTCCTGGTGGATTACCGCAATGGATGGCTATGATCGACGCGGTGGAATGTGGCGCTATTGGGAGTCTCATTGCGTCCAGTTCTACGACACTGGAATGTTTCATACGATAACGGATGTTCAGTACGATATGGATGCAGGCCGTATGCTCGCCTTGATGTTTGATAAAGACACAGGCCCTGACTTTAGCTGGCGCGCGAAAGATAACTTTTTCACGCCGGCCGCTGTGCGAAGACGCGGTATCCGGTAAACATTCTGTACCATCACAATTAAAAATGGCCGGTAACCCCGGCCATTTTTTTGTTTGGGCTTTTTATAAAGCTGTCTGGGCGATTTATTTGTCAATGGATTGTGAGTTAATAGTTTAGGGAAGGTCTGAATCTCAGTTACCGGCAATTAATCAGAGGTTCCTTAGTTTGTGGTCTGCGCATTATAGAATGGAGCAGCTTTCAAAAATTTATTATTTGAAAGTTTTCAGACTACGGGATTACGACATGTCAGTAGTAAAGTATTTGCGGCGTTTCAGTTTTACCTTATCAAACCCATCAGCCATTTCTAGATATCTTGCATTTCCGCTGGTGCTAGCATCATGTTCTGTCATGGCAGAGTCGGTCCAAAGGCCCGCGGTTATGTCGCCGCTAGCAAGTAAGGTCTTGTTGACTGATTCAACCAGGCTGCCTGGCGGCCGCTATGTCGGCGCAGATCTTTACGGTAAGGACTAGCGTTTATCCAGAACGCTGTCAGGGCATCCAAGGTGCTTTAATTCTAGCCGGGTGAGTGCTCGACTTTGCCCAGGGAGTAAGCTTTGGTCGAGACTGAGAGCGCCAATTGATAAGCGGTGTAATTGCAGGACTCGGTTTTGAAAGCGCCCAAACATTCTTTTGATTTGATGGTAGCGACCTTCGACTAAACTCACTTCGGCAATGTACTTGCTAATGATCTTCAAATGGGCTGGCTGGGTGGTGATATTCTCGTAATCAAAAGACATGCCCTCGGCAAAGGCCCGAATATAATCTTCAGTGAGCGGTTTTTCCAGCTCAACGCGATACCGCTTGTGGATGTTGTTTCCAGGCGTGCACAGGTGGCGAGACCAACGACCATCGTTGGTGAGCAAGAGTAAACCGGAGGAGTTGAAGTCCAGCCGTCCGGCGATATGGAGCTTGTCGTGCTGCCCTGGGTCTAGCAAGTCGATAACCGTTTGGTGCTGGTCATCCTGGGTAGCGCTGACCACGCCAATGGGTTTGTGCATCATTACGTAGCGAGGCGTATTGTCCTGTAAAGTTTGTCCATCAAAAACGACATGGGAAAATTGATGGATGGTTTGCTGGATGTCTTTGGCTACACGACCGTCCACCAGGATGCGGCTCTTGGCGAGCAGTGGCCGAACGTCACCCCGCTTGATATTAAGCTGGCGGCTGATAAAGCGATCTAAGCGCGTGCGTGTTGATAGACTCATTAGTTGATGGTCGGTAATTGCAGTCCGCAACTTAAACTTGAGGCAGGGGCGCTTCAAGCAATATCTGCTTATCAGTATGATAAAAATACAGCCACATGATATTCCATGGCTTTGAACGTACAATAGCTAGCTGTCAATCCTGAATTTGTCGGCATAACGGCAAGAACGCGGGAGCGTTTTCTAAAGCCTGTTAAGTGATGCGTTATTAAGCAATTGTCTAAATCAGGATTTAAAAAGATTAGTTTAGCAGGGAATAAATGAGTACCAATAAATATCGCACTTCGAGGTGTATTCTAAAATCGAGCGACCAGTTCCTACTGGTTGTGCACAACAATGCGCAGGGTGTGAACCGGGGCATTTGGGGCTTGCCAGGTGGGCGGATAGACTGGGGCGAAAAACCCGTTCAGGCTGCCCGCAGAGAAATTTACGAGGAGTTGGAAACTGACGTCGATGAGCTCCATGAGGTCGGAGACTGGGCTTACAAAGGCTATCAGCACAAAATATACGGCACGCTGTTTAATGGCAAGCTGGGTCGTATCGATACTACCGAAATTCTTGAAGTAGACTGGTTCACGCTGGAAGATATTAGGATTCTCTCGGACAAGGATAAGTTACACGCCGGTTTTGAGCTCGAATCCGTCGAACGATTTGTCTCCCTGCTCGCAGAGCTGTCTCCTCTTGATCATGTGCGAAGGCGAAAAAAAGGCAAAAGATCTTAGGTTTCACGAGCTTAGATTTCGTAATAAGCCCCGAGGGTTCTTACTGCCGACCAAAAGTAGCCCCGGTCAGCTGGGCGTTAAATTTACCTTAGTTAAGAAGCTCCTTTGCGTCGGCCTTTCCTGGCGGTGATGCTGAGATTATCCGGTTTATCCCTACAACTTAAAAGGTCTGGCAATAATAAGTGGGAAATACTAGGGAAACCCCAACGAATAATTGATTCACCGTTGACCCATCGTTTGCACTCGTTGGCTTTTTAAGTATCTGCAAAGAATCGCTTGACCTTACTCCAGGTGTAAGGTTTACAGTAGGCTGGTCTATTTATCTTAGTCATTGGGTACAGTGATGAATATTAGCCAAACTGCGACAGAAACAGGATTAAGCGCCAAAACGATACGCTATTACGAAAGTATTGGGTTGATTTCACAAACTCGGAGAAAGACCAATGGCTATCGTGATTACGAAGCTACTGATCTCAAACAGTTAAAATTTTTATGTCGGGCGCGTGATTTCGGTTTTAGTATCGAAGACTGCCGGGTTTTGCTGAGTTTGTACCAAAATCCCGAGCGTAAAAGCGCAGAAGTTCATGAATTGGTAGAGAAGAAACTCCAGGACGTGGATCAACGAATACGGGAGTTACAATCGATGCGTAGCTTACTGGATAAGCTGATTTCAGATTGTCCAAATGACACGCAACCTGAATGCGCAATTATTGATTCAATGGCTGGCCGGGAACCCCTGGCCAATATTAACACTGGTAATCTACCGGCAAAATTAACGGGGCATGAGGCAAATGGCTAATCATTGTCATGAGCCAGAGTCAGCCGCTCCGGCAGTACAGGCGGAAAGTCCCTGCTGTAATACACCTAAAAACAAACCAGATTATCTGCTGATTGTATCCGGCACTATCGTTCTGCTGTGTTACGCAAATGCACTGATAGCAGACTTCTGGCTGGGCATGCCTTTGTGGTTACAGGTTATGAGTGCCGGGGTCTATGAGCTGATAAACAAAATGTGGTGGGGCTTAGTAGCAGCTGTGGTTTTTGTCGGGCTACTAGAGCGTGTGCCACGAGAGCTGGTGACTTCAGCGCTGGGTGCGGGCGGCACTTTTCGCGGTATATTGCGGGCGACCATGGCTGGATTGTTACTCGATCTTTGTAGCCATGGGATTTTAATGGTGGGAACTAAACTTTATGAGCGCGGCGCAAGCCTTGGTCAGCTCATTGCTTTTTTAGTGTCTAGTCCATGGAATTCACTGTCCTTGACGATCATCATGGTGACGTTAATTGGCTTGCAATGGTCGCTGGTTTATATTGTTCTATCCATGGTGATTGGTTTAATCAGCGGGTTGATCTTTGATGCTTTGGTCGCCCGTGGCAGCTTGCCTGAAAATCCGGCGCGGCGGAATAATCAGCAGCCGGTCCCGGTTTTACCTGAATTAAAAAAGTTAATCTCCTCCGCGCGTATAACGCCAGCCGGTGTCGGCGCCGTGTTATGGGATGGACTTAAAGATTCCCGAATGGTGTTTCGCTGGGTGTTCTTCGGTCTGGTATTAGCTACTGCGATAAGAGCCTTTGTGCCACTCGATACTTACGCGACCTTATTTGGCCCTACCGTGGCAGGCCTTTTTATGACCCTGGTGGCTGCGACGATAATAGAAGTTTGTTCGGAAGGCTCAACGCCCATCGCCGCTGATTTGGTCACCAGAGCGGGCGCGCCGGGTAACGGTTTTACTTTTTTAATGGCTGGTATAGCCACGGATTACACGGAAATCGTAGTGCTTCGCGACTTGACGAAATCCTGGAAAATTGCGCTATTTCTGCCCCTGGTATGTGTGCCCCAGGTGCTTGTTTTGGGCTGGATGTTGAACCAGCTGGGTGCGTAGGTATGTATCCAGCTGGTGGCTATATCTCATCGTTAAAAAACCGACAATTTGAGCCAGAAAACTTGAGTCTTAACCGACGATCAAGGATATAACGATAGCTGCCAGCATGATCAAAAACACGCCGCCTATGGTGAGGCCAACTCTGGTCCAGGCTTGCTTGTCAGTGAGTGACTCAGTCATGGTAAAACCCCTCTGAAAATTGTGGGCTAACTATAATGAGCGTGATACTTTTTTGAATTGATTGACATCAATGGGTGTTCAGCTTTTTATTCAGTTTAATAAAAAGAGCTGAATAAAAATTTGTTATTTCTGTAATTGATTTGTGGTTTTTGGTGGGTCTGTGGCTTTGAATGAGTCTAGGCCTCATTAAGTTGTTTGCGCAGCCATGGCCTTTATCAACGTTCCAATATCAAAAGTCTCGACTTTAGAGGCCCCCCGCGCAAGCCAATAACGTGCTTGCTCTGCGTCGGTGATTTCAAATAGCACAGTTTCTGACTCTAGCTTATCGAGCTGAGCTTTTTTGGGTACTTTTTTATAGTTACAAAAGATGGTGTCGGGTTTGATTGACTGGATGATTGGACTATTTAAATGACGCCATTTTTTTAACACCACACCGCAGGTAGGCCAGCCTTTTTCTCGGGCGTATTTGATAAAACCGTAGTGGTGGCTCATCACACAATATTGGCTGCCAGCTGGTGATAGACATTGACTAATAGCGGTGTAGGTAGCCTCTATACCGGCAAAATCTATCGCTTGTTGTTTGACCTCAATGTAGGCGCTGACTTCTGGGTGCTTGCTCAGTAGTTGCACCAGGGCAGCGAGGGGAGTGATGGTTTCGGAGGTGAAAGTCTGACCCAGTCGTCGGGGTTCGTGGGCGGGCAGTTTAACGAGCTCTTCTAATGGCAGGTTGCTGACCTTACCTTTGAGGCCGCTGACCCGCTTTAGCCGCGCTTCATGATAGAGCAGGGGCTCTAAGTCGGCACTGAGTTGTATATCGGTTTCGAGATATAGGGCGCCCGCTTCAATGGCTTTCTGATAGCCCAGTAGGGTATTTTCGGGATAGAGCTTTTGATAGCCCCGATGGGCGACGAGGCGATCTCGGAACATAAGGCTGTTCTCGCAGCGGGTCTTAGATTTCTTCGGGCAGTGTGTGGCCCTTGCTGCGTTTGGAGCGGATATAGCGGATATTGTATTCGTTGAGTCCGGTCACTAAAGGCACGGTATTGGAGACAGTTTGCCCTCCCTGTTCGAGGTGTTCACGTTTGTGCGGGTTGTTTGACAGCAAACGCACGGGCCGCTCAGAAAGCAGGTAACGCAGGATTACCGCCGCATCGGAGAAATCTCTGGAATCTTCTGGTAAGCCCAGGGAAACGTTAGCCTCGAAGGTATCCTGGCCAGCATCCTGGAGCAGATAAGTAATTGCCTTGGCCCATAAGCCGATGCCTCGGCCCTCATGGCCCGACATATAAACCACCGCGCCGCCGCCCGCCTCTTTCATTTGCCGAAAGGCAGCGGATAACTGAGGGCCGCAATCGCAACGCATGGAGCCGAAAATATCACCGGTCAAACAGCAGGAATGCACCCTCACCAAAGGATTTTTCTGGTCGCGAAAGCCGGGTAGGGCAAAGACTGAATTGACGGACATATTGGCCTGCAGAAGCTCACGAAAAGCATCGCTGTCACTGGTGTTCACCGCGTTGGCAGCATCGAGGACATGAGACAATTCAACCCGTCTGACGAAGGGGTACCATTCCAGAGCAACGGTCTCGCCATCGATCTCTCGCGGAATAGTAACCGGGCCTAAAACGGATATATAAGGCGTATTGTCGCCCGTGATTTCTGTGCCATCATCGGCCAGGTCGACTAACTGATGGTTTTTAAGCAACTGCTCACGGATAGTTTTATCTACATAGCTGAACACGTATTTAATACCTGATGGCTGTTTGGTGAGTTGTCATTCGATTAACGGCCTGTCGATTGCGCGGCTTCCGCAGCTTCCAGGGTTTGCATAATCAAGGTGTTGATGGTCATTGGTCCAACACCACCGGGCACTGGCGTGTAGGCGCTGGCTCTATCGGTGATCGCCGATAATTCAGTATCCCCGAGACCACCGGGGTGGAATCCGGCATCGACGACCACAGCGTTATCTTTAATCCATTCACCCTGTATAAATTCTGGTTTGCCCACCGCACCGACTACAATATCTGCTTGCTTCACCAGCTCTGGCAGATTACGGGTTCGCGAGTGACAAATCGTTACCGTGGCGTTTTCATTCAGTAACATCATCGCCATAGGTTTGCCGAGAATAGGGCTACGGCCCACGACCACGGCATGTTTGCCTTCGAGCGCAATATCATAGGCAGACAGCAAGCGGATGATGCCCTGAGGCGTCGCTGAGCCATAGGCTGATTCAGTCATGGCCATGCGTCCAAACCCCAGACAGGTGACGCCATCGACATCTTTGCGTAGTTCAATGGCATCAAAGCAGAGTCGTTCATCAATTTGTTCAGGCACCGGATGTTGCAGCAAAATGCCATGGCAATCGGGGTTGGCGTTAAGCTCGTTGATTTTCGCTAGTAGTTGCTCTGTGGTGGTAGACGCGGGCAGCTCAACGGCCACCGAGTCCATACCGACCCGTTTACAGGCGTTTTGTTTCATGCGCACATAAGTCGCCGAAGCTGGGTCAGCGCCGACCAGAATAGTTGCCAGAATAGGCGGCCTGTCCTGGTTGGAGGCTTTCAACTTGCTGACCCGCTGGGCAAATTCCGCTTCGCTTTGTTGGGCTAAGGCCTTACCGTCGAGAATGATACTGGGCATAGTGTTCCGTTGATCGAGAGAGTGGGGAAGCGGGGCATTTTCTCACGCTGCAGTCTGCATTAGAAGATGTCGTTCCGAGAAGATATTGCCATCAAGCGTTGTTTTCGCCGTGGCATCGCGACCGGCAAGATATGGTGAGCAAGGTAACAGGATAATAGCCTGTTTAAATTGACCCTTTACCCGGTGAACGGTATTATGCGCGCCTTCTGTGAGTGTGCAGATTTCGGGGAATAGCGCAGTTTGGTAGCGCGCCTGCTTTGGGAGCAGGATGTCGGGGGTTCGAATCCCTCTTCCCCGACCAGTTCAAGATGACCATGTGGGTGTAAAGTCGTCAGACAAAAGGTTATGCGCCCGTAGCTCAGCTGGATAGAGCAACGGCCTTCTAAGCCGTGGGTCGCAGGTTCGAATCCTGCCGGGCGCGCCATTAAAGGGTGCTTAGCCGGTAGACAAGAAAAGCACTTCGCCCGGTGTTGTGATGTTAATAACGCCGGTGCATCAGTCAATGGTGGCTGTAGCTCAGTTGGTAGAGCCCAGGATTGTGATTCCTGTGGTCGCGGGTT
>JAHRWI010000159.1 GCA_019090225.1 Porticoccaceae bacterium | reverse complement strand
ATATCGCCAATCATGACTTTCATACCGGCTGCTGCAAATGAACGGGCCATACCGAGGCCCATGCCGCTTGCCCCACCAGTGATAAATGCTACTTTGCCTTTTACATCTTGCATATTACTTACATCGCCTGCTAGTACAGACGCCTCCTAGCTTAAGTGATGCGGGACTTTAAGCGCCCCGCGTTGGGTTTGAAACTTGGTTGATTTAAATTCTAGTTCAGTTACCTAGTAGACCACTGGGCAAACCGCCCGCTTGCTGCTCCTCATTTAGAGCCTCGCAATTATCGGCCCAATCGTAACCGGCCATCAGACGTTTGTGACGGGATTCAACCATTTTACGCATGCTTGGATCGGTGAAAATATAGGCCTGGTTATCGATAATGGCTTCCAGCACCTGCCTGCCGACCGCGTCGGGATGCAATCCCCCGGCTAAGACATCGGCAATGCTTTCTTTCTCACTGGGGGGCGCTGCACCACCGTATTCGTCCTGTCGATTACGGGTGGAGGAGGCGATATTGGTGGCGACCGCACCCGGGCACAATACCGATATACCCAGGTCGGTTTTACGATTTTCCGCCATCATGGTTTCCATAATGCCAACCACAGCAAACTTGGTGGCATTGTATGGCCCCGCGCCAGCTAAGCCGACCATGCCCGCCATGGATGCAGTGCTGACCACATGACCGCCTTCACCATGGGAATTAATTAAGGGTACAAAAGCCTGCAGGCCATGAACCACGCCCCACAGGTTGACGTCCACTACCCATTCCCAGTTACTCATTCGGCAGGTTTCGCTTTTGCCAAAGACGCCAATGCCCGCATTGTTGCTGAGTACATGCATCTTGCCAAAAGTATCGATAGTTTTTTGTGCAGCGGCCAGTACATCCTCGCGCTTGGTGACATCAAGCACCACGCCCGCAACATCGCCGCCTTTGGCTTTGAGGTCATCGACCTGTTCCTGTAGCGGCCCAGCTTCTATATCAGCGAGCATGACCTTCATGCCTGCTTCCGAAAAGGCCCGAGCCATACCCAGGCCCATGCCGCTAGCGGCACCGGTGACGAATGCCACTTTTCCGTTTACGTCTTTCATGTTATTTCCTTTGGTTGTCGTTGTAGTTAATTGAAAAAACTCGCCGCACGCTTGTTTTTCTTATGGTGGATAGAACTTGTTGGCTAGCACTTGATGGTCAGCACGGCGCGAATCTATCGAGAGAAATGTTCAGGGAGCATAGTACCCCTTTAACCTGAGGTCAAAATGCTAGGCTAATTACCGTGAATAAAAATGGCTGAGTAGGTGGTGTCGGATATTGTATGTGCGAGAACGGAGCTATCTACAGGTAAGTAGAGCGTTTGCCCGCTATCAAATCTTTGTGGGCGGAGAGCTTATCGATCAGGAAATCTCGGCATACTCGCACGCGAGCGGTGCTGCGTAGGTCGGCGTGGATCAGTACCCACAAGCCCCAGCCGGTGGGCTCATCTTCCAGATCAAGCCGGGTCAGGGCCGATGTTCCAGTATCCGCTACCCAGCAAGGTAACCTGGCTATACCCAGGCCTTTATACACCGCTTCCTGCAAGGTAATGACATCATCGACTCGGAGGGCTATTTGGGCATCTGGAAAATACTTCGCCGCCCAATCGGGTTGTGGATCATTGCGCCAAAGAATGAGTTCATGACGTTGCAGTCGCCGAGCCTGATACTTTGCTGAGGTATAAATACCCCTGCCGAAGTTGGCGACTTTTTTACCCACCAGGTGGTCGGGTGGATTATTGGTGCCGCGCAGGGCGATATCTGCCTCTCTTGCCCCGAGATCTCTGATTTCCGTGGTGAGTAACAACTCCAGCTCAATGTCTGGGTAAAGATTTCGGAACTCCTCAAGGTGCGGTAATAACAGTCGGTCGGCCATGCTATGTAAGGCGGTTATACAAAGCTTACCCTGCAGCCGCGTGTCACGACCGAATAGTTCGCGCTCAACGATCTGGTTTCGTGCTTCTATCTCCAGGGCGTGCTGGTAAATATTTTCCGCCGCCTGGGTCATTACGTAACCACTGGGCAAGCGTTCAAACAAACGCACGTCATGTTGTTTTTCGTATGCGCTTATGCGCCGGGAAACGGTTGACTGGTTTACCTTTAAATCAACAGAAGCACCAGAAACCGTTCCATTTCTGGCCACGGCAAGAAAATATCGCAAATCATCCCAATCACTCATCCATGCATTATTGCATAGCTATGATGCAGATACAGACGATTTACACATATTAGTTGCAGGCGTAGTCTGACTGCCATTCCGGGGTAACAGCTAAATACCGAAATCTAACCCACCCACTGCTACCGGAATAACTCACACATACATCTAAGGATATTGAAATGAATAAATGCAACGGTATATGCAATGTCGAAGACCAGGCGATTACCAATTATCGCTATAGTGCGTTGGGCATCATCGTTTTGACGTACATACTTTACTCGATTGTCACGGTGGCGATTAGCTAGACCTACTTCTTAGTTTAGGACTTGCTATAGGGTGACAGCTAGTAGGCGGGCTGGTTCGAGGCAAATGGTTAAAACAGATGGGGCAATTAGTCACCAGGATACTGGGAATGATAGGCGCGATCTGTTTGACCGTGTTCGTTGGCCCTCAGATCTACGCCGGGGATACTAACTTTGGCGAGCCCGTCATCGGCACAAAAGGTTATCACCTCGGTGATTACGGAGGCGGTGCCTATTGGGTCTCCGATGGGCGCACCAATTCGATGTTCGTGGTTACCGATGAAGGCGTTAATGAAAAAGGGGCCGGATCTTACATCCTGCATTTGATACCTGACGTTAACGCGCTCTATCTCGAAAACACGGCGAGTATAAATTTAGAAGGTAGCAACCTACAATAAACCGTTATCCCTCCTTGATGGCCTCGATTGCCTCGTATAACTTGAAGGGCGCTGGAGGGCGTAAGCCGATTGTAGATAACGCGATTGAGACAGATCGTGCGTTGATTTGTAAAGCTGAGATCGTTCGATAATCAAAATAAAAGGGGCGGTTGCGACCCCCTGTTTGGCTCATTAATACCTCTAATTTTGAGCGGCAATAGCCGCTTCTTTCTCGAGAGTTCGAGCGCCTTTCAACATGCCCGCCATCGAGTAGTTCCCTTCGTGACAGGCATATTCAAACATCTGATCTTCAGTCGCTTTCATCGGTATTGCCACGGTAAAGGGTTTTGCGAAGGTGTTGGGGTCGTCAATGGTGTATTCATAGAGTAGACGAGAATCACTGATTCGCGTTAAACGCTCGGTCAGGTGGAAATCCCTGCCTCTACCTACTACACCGTTCAGAGACAGATCTGCCAGGTTAATGGGCATCTGGTAGACCGGCGTCTTATCTGTGAAATTTTTGGTTTCGATAACCAGGGTATCCTCGTCCCAATGGCCTCTTGAATCGCCAGACCACTTTTCAATGTCCTTCGGTAAGTGTGAGCTGTCATCCATGAAGATAATACGGGCGTCGTGAATCATCTCGGTGAATAAAACAACGTGGCCGGGAGCCTGTACAATTCGGATGTTATTGTTATAGGCGCTCGGTATCAGTGGTGGGCCGGCATTGAATCCCACCAGGCAACGTTCGGAAAGCCCCAGCGCCTCAGGACCTTTGGGTCGAAATGTCACTTCTCCCAGTGAGCCAAATACTCTTACCGGTGGGGTATGCAGAAGGTTTCTTTTCATATCTTCGCGAGCTTGTGGCGTAAGCTCAGGCAGACGACCATTAGGTGGATCGACAATCAGCGATGTGCGCCGATCCTCGTTCATTTCAGTACCAAAATCCCACCAGAAAGTGTTGTAAGCCCCTTCAACATCGAATTCGGCCGGGATATCCCTTTGCTTATCAACATCATGACTCGCCACCGTTTTTTGACGAAACTCCTCTGCCTGTTCTGCGGAGAATACTGCCTCGTCACCTAACTCAAGAGGGCGTTCAAGTGGGGTGAGTGTGCGAAAATCCCAGGTCCCTTGCAAGTCTGGATGTCCCTGCGAATTACGAGGTGCCTGATAGCCTTGCTCCTGGCTTTTTTCGGCTTCAGAACAAGCCACGCCAGAGGTGATAAATAACACAGCAATAATGCTGCTTATTAAGCGCATTTTTGTATTGGTCGATCTGTGAACCCTGGTCATATCACCCTCTGTGTTGTGTTGAATGGGTCATGCTAGAAACAATTTTATTGAATAGACTATAGACGAAAAGGAATAAAGTTGTAGGCAAATAACTTTCTTGCCTGGCCACCTAACTGGCCCAAAACTTTGGATCATTCAGCGCAATAATCCTCTTCTTAGTACAGCGCAATAATCCTCAAGGGTGTGCCAGTCGCGCCGCGAAACTTGGTAGGCAGCATGATAGTCGTGGTCTGGTAGCGCTTTTTGGCGGCCAGCTCATCAGTTTTTACGTTCTCAATAATGTAGATACCCTGTTTGACCAGGAGATGTTGATGGACGGGGAAGACCACTTTTGAATCTTCACCGGGAGTGACTTCCAGGGCCATGTTGTCCGCGCCAATCGCAACAACATTTTTTGATGCCAGCCACTTCGAAGCTGCGAGACCAATGCCGGGGCCCGTGTGGGCGTAGTGCTGTGGTTTGGCCGTAAAGTTTTTACCCCAGCCGGTATGGATATATACGATGGCGCCTTTGGGTATGCTGGTGCCCTGTTGTTTTAGTGCGCCCTGCAAGTCTGCGGGGGTGATTGCATAACCGGGTTCAAGGTTATCAACCCCCTTGTAGGCAGCAACATCAATGAGAATACCTGTGGCGATAAAAGGCGGTGACTTGTCTATACCATTATGATTCAAACCGGTATCTGAGGCCGCTTGCTCGCGGTCAAGACCGTTGTAGAGTTCTGCAGCAATAGTGACGTGGCCCAGGGCATCAATATGGGTGCTGACATGGGTGGTCATTTCTATACGTTCGAGATAAAAACCGATGTCGTTGGTGGCACCCATGTTATCGCGCAAAAAACCTTCCATATTTTTTGAAGTGCGCGACAGGGTCATGACGTAGGGCGTCTGGATGGGCGATATATGAGGCGCACCCATCGCCACGTCGTGGGACAGTTCGATAATCTGACCGCTTTCAACGGCCATCAAGGCAGCCTTAATACTGTTGGCGGTCATCAGGTTGCCAGCGCCGAGTACGTCATCCTTGCCCCAGGCCCAGTTGTTTTCCCCCAAATCGGGGTTTGCCAGGGCAGTGTGGTTCAAGAGGGTAAGGCTTGCCGCGAGGGCGGAAGATAATAAGTAAGACGCTATTTTTGTTTTCATATATTGACACTCATAGTGTAGTAAAGGATCGGGGTTGTACTGGTTTTGATGGGCTATTTTTATGGGCGATTTTAATAGCTTATTTTTACGGGCTATTTTTGTAGGCTATTGTTACGGGCTAAAGCCGGGAGCGTTTGAGTGTTGTATCCGCATTACGCCAGTAGGATTTAAAGCGACGCTCTACGAGCTTCGCTTCTTCGGTTTTTCCCTGGGCCTTTATAGCCTGGTATAGACCAAAAGTTGCCCAGCCGCTTTGTTGGTTCCATTCGAGATCTTTCAGGTAAACGGCCTCCGCTTCTTCTGCTCTCTGTGCTTTAAGTAATGCCGCTCCCAGGTACAGACGCATGGATTGAGGCCAATCGGGGGGCTCGATGTAGCTGTTGCCATCTTCAAGTTCCACCGCAGCCGCAAAGGCTTTTATAGCTCCATCCAGATCGCCCTGCGCCTCACGGAGTTCTCCCAGCAGACCGTTGGCAGCTAAAACCAGCAGGTGGGCAGCGGGGGTTGGGTCGACACCGGTGTCGTTGACCCCTTCTGCGGTGATTTGCTGGCGAAGGTTGTTTAGCTCAGCTTCGGCCTGGCTGAGTTGGCCGGTAGCAACCAGAGCGCTGCCTTTGACGTAACTCCACATCCCGCTCAGGTAGGGCGTCTGATTGTGGGGTTCCTTTATATTTAAAATAACATCCCATTTGGCAAATATTTTTTCCACCATCCAGCTCTGAACAATACGCTTTTGACCACGGTTAATCATTGCCGGGTCGGCACTGGCACTGTTAGCACCCTGGCGGGCTGCCTCGGAAGCGGCGGCGTAATTGCCCTGCAAGGTATTGGCGTAACGAACAAAATCGAGGGCGTGGGGTTTGTGGATTTTATGGGAAAGCGGATAAGTACCGATGAGCGGGAAGTTGGTGTCCCCCCAGATTTCTGCAAACTGCTGATCAACGATTTGGGAGCGGACGTTGGTACGTGCCGCTTTCTCGTACTCGCCTACGCGCAAGTAGATGTGCCCCGGCATGTGCACCATGTGTCCGGCAATCGGCGCTACTGCCTCTAGTTTTTGTGCAGAGGGTAGTGCGAGTTCGGGCTGGGTGGAGGCCTCCATTAAATGGATATACAAATGGTTGGCTCCGGGGTGATCATGCTCGGTAGCCATGGCCGCTTCAAAAGCCGCTTTGGCCTCGGCCGTGCCTGGTTTTGCGGAGCCGTCCGGTTTCCAGTAATCCCACCGCGTAGTGTTCATGTAGGCCTCTCCGAACAAGGTGCCGATGTCGGCGTCATCCGGGTATTTGGCGTGGAGCTGGCGCAGAGCTTCGAGGAAGGCGAAATCACGTTTAACCGGGTCGGGGTTTGTATCTTTATCGTAGAGAACAAATACCGCGTTAATCAGGTCTCTCTCTCGTGACGTTCCGTTATCTGCCAGTTGCCTGGCTTTGGTGATAGCCGCGAGCCCTGCGCCTTTGGGGTCATCTGGCATTTGCCGATAACGGCTATTGGGATTTGGCCCTGCGGCATGAGCGATACCAAAATATGGCATGGGGCTTTTGGGGTCGAGGCGGGCAGCCTCTTGATAAGAGGCGATGGATTCCGGGAAATAAAAACTCCAGGCCAGTCGTAAGCCCTGATCAAAAAATGCCTGAGCCTGTTTAGAGTCGGTAGAAATGGGGCGGCTGTAGGTGCCGGTGCCGGGTACCAACACTGCTAGTGCACTCCCTTCGGTGGCCGCTGTATTAACGGTGGCCAGTGTTGCAGCTACCATCAGGGCCAGGACAAATTTATGCATGGGGCTCTTCTGTATATGCATGGGACTCTCCTGTAATAGTGAGTTAACCGGGATCATACCGATTTCGCTGCGGTGAAAGCTCGGTCGCCAAATTGTGCGAGAAAATTTATGAGCAATTGATTGAAAATTTCTGGCTGATCAAGGTTGGCCGCGTGTCCTGCATCCTCAATGATTTTTTTCTGGACGTTGGGGATTTTCCTTGCCATATATTCCCCCGCGCCAAGGAATTCTTTGTCCTGGGCGCCGACCAGTACCAGTACGGGTACGTCGATATTGCCGAGTTCGTCGATCATCCTGGCATCCTGGTGGGTCATGATGCCGCGGGCGGAATGGATCAATCCCCAGACATCAGAATGCCATTCGGCATGCACTTCGTCGCTTTTTGAGAGGGCCGAGAGGCCTTTACGCTCTAATGACGAGGCGGTACGTTCGCAGCTCAGATTCCATTTGTCACGAGTCGAATCGCTGCGGAAGCCAGGGCCGCTGTTGAGGATGGTCATGGCCAGCACCCGATCGGGATATTTGAGCTGGAATTGAAAGCTCATTACCCCGCCCAGTGAATGGCCACCGATGACGGCTTTATCAATGCCACAGGCATCCAGGATGGCGGCGATATCGTCAACGGTGTGCTCGACTGAATACAGGGCTGGATCTGTGGGGCAATCACTACGGCCATGGCCACGGAGATCCCAGGTGATAATTCGGAATTGTTGTTTTAATGCCTCGACCTGGCCCGCCCACATCTGGGTGGCTGCCGCATGGCCGTGGGATAGCAGGATGGGAAGGGCTCCTTGTGGGCCTTGAATATCGTAATAAATTTTGACGCCATTGCGATCAATATAGGCCACAGTAAATTCCTTTCGGTTGATAAATAGTGAACACGTGATTGGCTAACTTTGTCTGCACAGTAGTATATAGGGTGAAGTGTAATAATTAATTAGACACGCACATTTTAGGAGGCACTGACCACAAGCGATTGCACAATAAATAAGATCGATCATCATTTTGGCGTTCATTACTTTGCGGTGAGTCGAGCCATTAAAAAAGCACGTGAGAATGTAGGTGATTGCAAGACCAGGTCGTCTCCTTTAGCGGTTCCTGGCTTAGGCGAAAAAACTTCTTCAATTGATCTGTTCGCTAGTCTTTTACGCAGCTCGGTGGCACTGTGATCAAGTTATATTGCGGGTGGAACGGAGGTGGTTGTGGAAAAGTCTTCTCATCGAGCGGAATCTGAACAGCGGTGGGTGTCGCGGCAGGTTGCGGGTGCTCAGGTTTCAGCCATCAAGCAAATGGCTATTCTGAGTGCCGAAGTAGAAGGTGCAGCATCGCTAACCTGGGGAGTTCCTTCGTTTAGAACGCCAGGGCTGATTCGGAATAGTATCAAGCAGAAGTTGGATCAGGATGAAGATATCGGCAAATATACTTTACCCGCTGGTTTGCCTGAATTGCGTAATTTGGTCGTTGAAAAACACTATCGCGAAACCGGAGTAAAAGTCGATGCTAACGAAAACGTTCTGATTACCGCTGGCAATATGCAGGGTTTGAGCACTTTGCTTCATGTTATTGTCGACCCAGGTGATGAAATTATTCTGACTGACCCCGGCTTTGCTTCGCATTTCCAACAGATTGCCCTTTGTGGTGGCAAGGCAGTTGCCTGGCCCCTGGATGAACAACAAGACTGGCAACTGGATGTGGAGGTCTTGCCGGATCTTATTGGTGAAAAAACCAAAGCCATTATCATCGTTTCACCCTCTAATCCTACCGGTAAGATATTCAGTCAGGAGCAACTTATCCGTGTGGGAGAATTCGCGCTACAGAATAATATTCTGATTTTAGTCGATGACCCTTACTCCCATTTCACCTACGAAAACCACAGTCGCTATTTTAATCTGGCATCGGTAGAAAGCCTGCGGGAAAATCTAGTGTATTTTTTTACTTTTTCCAAAGCTTATGCAATGAGTGGCTGGCGTCTCGCTTATGTGATCTTGCCAGCTGAACTGAAACGGCAGGCTCTCAAAGTCCATGATGCCAATTTGATTTGCACCCCGCATATATCCCAGGTCGCAGGCATAGCAGCCTTGAGTCATCCATCGGACTATATTTCGGACTTTGAGCAAATTCTCGCCAGACGCCGCAGTCTAATTTGCGAGCGTCTCGACAGGCTACCCCACGTTTTTGACTACGTGAAACCGGAAGGGGCTTACTATGTATTCCCCCGTCTTGTCGCTGAGTACAATAACTCCTGGGATTTTTCAACTCGCTTATTGAGTGAGGCCAGGGTGGCTGTCACGCCCGGTAGTGCTTTTGGTGACAGGGGTGAGGGCCACGTCCGTATGGCTTACTGCGTACCTGAGGCAATGATCGAGCTGGCCTTTGACCGTATGGAGGCCCACTTTGGCGTCGCTTAGTCGTTTATTCGCTTAAGAGATATTAGCCCAGGTCTGGCTGTTAAAAGACCCAGGGGTTCGATTGCTCTGCATTCAGCGCCCAGTCCACTTTGGTGGACGCTTCTCAAAAAATGCCGCCACACCTTCTTTAGAATCATCGGAGGCCATATTTATCTTTCGAGCCTTTGCGGTTAGCTCCCAGCCCAGAGAGTCATCGGCTGATGCCAAAGCATCGATAGCCTGAAGTGACTGCTGCACGGCTATGGGCGCATTGGCGGTTATTTGTGCGGCCAGAGCCAGTGTGGCCTCTAAGGCTTCACCGGGTTCGCAGAGTTCATTAACCAGGCCCAGCCGGTGGCCATCGGCGGGTGATAATTCAGCGCCGCTGAGCATTACTTGTTTGGCGACGTTGAGTGGCAGCACACGGCTAGCGCGAAACATTGCCCCGCTGGTGGCGACCAGGCCGCGTTTAACTTCGGGCAGGCCGAAGCGGGCGTTAGTCGCTGCAACGACCATGTCGCAGGCCATTACCACTTCAAAACCGCCACCAAAGGCAACACCTTCGACTGCCGCGATCAGCGGTTTGGTGCGAGTGCGACCGACTACGCCATAAATGCCGCCGCGTTCAGTGGGTGTTCCTGATGTTGCGGCCATGTCTGTGCCAGCACAAAACATATCTGGCCCGCCAGTGATAACACCGACCCATAGATCAGCCTCGTCTTCCAGGCGGTTGAGTGCCGCGTCGATAGCCAGGGTCATTTCGCCATCGATGGCATTACGCTTTGCGTGGCGAGTCATGGTGATGATCAGAACGTGATCCTGAACGTGAACAGTGGCGCGTTGCTCGGTCATACTTGTCTCCGTATTTTTTGTGTTGGCATATTTTGTTTCTATCTAGGGATGGCGTGCATTACTAGGGGTCGCCTGTATTTTGCCATCAAAGCCTATGCAGTAAAGGCTTTTCATAGCTAGGCCACCTGATTCGTCGGCCAGGATTTGTCCGGCGCTACGACCCCCGTAGCTTATGTTTAGTAAGTGGTCTGCCGGAGAATGCCGTCGCTCTCCATGGCTGTTACTTCGTCATCATTGTAGGACAGTATCTCGGTGAGAATCTCTTTGTTGTGCTCGCCAAGAAAAGGGGCTTCCAGGGGCAGGGGTTCTGGAAACTCAGAATAACGAAGAGGGTTGCCGGGTATTTGAAATTCGCCGAGGATGCGGTCGTTAATGGTCCTTACGGTGCCGCGCTCGACCAAATGTGGATGCTTCATGGCTTCGCCAACGCTCAATACTGGCGCAACAGGCACATGGGCCTCCTGGAGGATGGCGATAGCGGCTTCGTCGCTTTCCTGTTCCTGCAACCATTGTTCAATGATGGCAATGATTTCATCTTTGGCATTTGGCCGTGTCTTCGGGTCGGTAAAGCGCTCCTCGGTGAACAGCTCTTCCCGGTTAATTACACCGCAGAGATTCTCCCAGTGACGCTGCATGTTGGCAATAATCAAAATATGGCCGTCTTTGGCGCGAAAGACACCGGCTGGGACTATCGCATAATGATGCGCACCAGCACGCTGTGGTGTGGTCTTGCCCTTGCTCAGGCTGATCGCTTCGACATTCATTTCATGGGAGTGGAAATAGCTATCGAGTAGCGAGATATCGAGGTATTGACCTTTGCCGGTTCGTTCACGGTGTAAGAGTGCGTAACCAATAGCACAGGTCGCGTGTACGCCGGTACCAACATCGCCAAGGGCCAGGCCTGGTATTGATGGCGCGCTGTCTGGCTCACCAATCATGTCGGTGACACCGGCATAGGCCTGGGCGATATAGTCAAAGCCGGGCAGTGAGGCCAGTGGGCCGGTCTGGCCAAATGACGAAATCGAACACATGATTATTTTAGGGTTCAAGGACTTTACTGTCTCCCAATCAAGGCCAAGACGGGCCACCACACCCGGTGCAAAGTTCTCCAGCAAAACGTCGCATTCCTTAACCAGTTCTTTGAGAATTTGTTTGCCTTTATCGCTCTTAACATCCAGGCAGATACTTTTCTTGCCACGGTTGTGCTGAATATTTAGGCCACTGCGTTTGTCACGGCGGAATTCACCGAGGCGGGTGGGGTCACCGTAGGGGAGCATCTCTACTTTGATTACCTCGGCGCCCATTTCTGCCATCAGGCGTGTCACCGTGGGGCCCGCGATATGATGGGTGATATCTAGTACTCGATAACCGTCCAGAATGTGTTGAGGTTCCATAATTTAGTCCTTCGATAGTTGTTAGTTTTATAAGTTTAGTCGGTAAATTTAGTTGGTTAGTTTTTATAAACCGCATGTCCGCGCTCGATACCCTAGTGACAAGGAGTTGGTAAGCCGAAGAAAAACGCCACGGAAATATTAGAGTTGGATTACCTGAGTTGGAATACAGAGGTCGGAATATACAGCATCAGTGTAAAAACTATGCCTGAGTAAATCTAGTCTGAACCGGGCTTAGTGCTTAGTGCTTAGCGTGAGTAGTCCATATTGAATAAGCGTTCGTGTTGAACAGTAGAGCGATAGCCAGCTACTATTCGCGCCGACTTAACTTAATACAAAGACCTCGATAAATACACCCTGACAAACAAGGCTACTATGGAAAACTGGCTTCCCTATATACTTCCTCCGATCATCGGTGCATTCATTGGCGCGCTTACCAATGATGTGGCGATTCGCATGTTATTTCGACCTTACGCCGCCCGTCATATTGGTAAGTGGCGAGTGCCTTTTACGCCGGGCTTGATTCCCCGCGAACGACATCATATTGCCGAGTCCATTGCCGATACCTTTGTGGCCCATGTGTTTAGCAATAATGATGTGGCTGAGTTGTTCCTGACCGACAAGGTAAAGGTGCAAATGAAAACAAGAGTCGATGCTTTGATTGATCAGCTCGGAGGCATGCTTAATATCAATGACATGATGCTGGGCATGGCTCGGACCATGGCAGGCTCCTACGTGATTGATGAAATTGGCAAAATCGCCGGTGAGATGGGCGAAGAGAGCGATGCCATCAAGCAGCGCATTCAGGAAAAAATCGACAACTTGGATGTCGCAACGTTAGAGGAGCTGGTAATGGGTTTTTCCCGCAAACAGTTTCGCCATATCACCTGGTTTGGGGCCTTGTTAGGTTT
>JAHRWI010000158.1 GCA_019090225.1 Porticoccaceae bacterium | reverse complement strand
TTGTGACCCTTGCCATATACGTCTGAGGTGTCGAGAAAATTAAGCCCGATAGCCAAAGTATGGTGCAGGGTCGCAATGGATTCATCCTCGTCCGCCGGGCCATAAAAATCTGACATACCCATACAGCCCAGACCAATGGCTGATACCTGCACGCCGCTACTGCCTAATGTTCGGTATTTCATGATTCACTCCACCTGTTTATTTGCGTAAGGCCATAACCCCAGGCCCATAACCTAAACCCATAACGATCGGGCCGCAACGCCAATAGACGTTGCGGCCCAGTTCAAGCTCTGCCTAACTACAGATCAATACCGCCCTGTTGGTCGACATTTTTCAAAGCTTCACATTGGTCTGCCCAGTCATAACCGCCGAGTATCCGGTCAAAGCGACCCTGGATCAGGCTACGCAGGCTTGGATCGGTAAAGATATAAGGCTGGTCGTCAACAATGGCCTCGAGCACTTGCTCGCCGACGATATCCGGGCTCAAGCCCTTCTTCAGCATCGCAATCATTTGCTCAGATGTTTTGTCGGTAGCACCGCCGTAATCATCACCCCGATTACGCGCCGAGGTTCCCAGATTGGTGGCAACCACACCGGGGCACAGTACAGATACACCGATATTATCTTTTTGGTGCTCGGCCATCGCGGTCTCAGACATTGCTACGACGGCGTATTTTGATGCGTTATAAGCACTGAGGTCTCTGAAAGAGAACATCCCCGCCATAGACGCGGTATTCACCACATGGCCACCTTCACCATGAGACTCAATCAACGGCATAAAGGCCTGCAAACCCCATACCACGCCCCACATGTTGACGTCGATTGTCCAGCGCCAGTTCTTCTCGCTAGTCGCCTCGGCACTACCACTAGCACCGACACCGGCATTATTAACGCAAACGTGAACTTTGCCAAAAGCAGCGATGGTGGCATCGGCTGCCGCAAACACTGAGTCGCGATCGGTCACATCGACCACCACACCAGCCACGTCACGGCCCTGACCTTTTAATTCAGCCACTGCCGCGTCTAATGGCCCCTTCTGGATATCACCGAGCATGACCTTCATGCCGGCGGCGGAAAATGCCCGCGCCATACCCAGTCCCATACCGCTGGCGGCACCGGTAATAAACGCTACTTTACCTGCTACATCTTTCATAGTTTTCTCCTGTTAGTAATCATTATTTGAGTAAAGAACTCTGTACCCCCCAATTGCAGAGCGGTGGAGTTCTATTACCCGGATAGATAAATCGGTCTGCCAATATATCGCATCATGGAGGGGCCAGCATAGCCACAAACGATAATTGCTGGCAGTCAGCCCCAGGTAACCGGCTGATTTCTACAAATGCTGATAGAAGGGAGTTGAAGTGTTGCTTTCGAGGATGACAGAAATACTTAGCCGCGCTGGCAAGGGTTACCAGGTCAGCCATTTCAATACAAAGGGCTGATCGCGGCGGACAAAAAAGCGGCGGATTTCATCACCCACCAGTATCGCGATGGCAAAGGGCACACTGAGCAGTAAATGCCAGAGCTCCAGCGGCGCAGTGCCGAAAAATGTATTGCCCGCCGGTACGTAACTAATTAAGCCCAGGAGCAATAGTTCGGCAACAATACCCAGCAAGACCAGTTTGTTACTAAACAAACCCACTGTGAATAAACTCTGCCGACGGGTACGGCAAATCAACACATCGGCGATCTGGCAAATAATAATCGAGGCAAAAAAAGCCGTGATAGCAACACGGTACACCGGGTCACTGGCCTCCAGGGATTGCCCCCAGCTCCAACCATTACTGTAGAGCACGGTGAAATAACTAAAGAAACCGGCTGCGGCCTGGATCATGCCGACAATGCCGTAACTCATTCCCAGCAAATTACGGGTCAACAGTCGTTCGTTACGCTTGCGCGGTGGCTTTTTCATGACATCGGTTTCAGGCCGTTCTGCGCCCAGGCCAAGGGCAGGCAAAATGTCGGTGCCAAGATCAATGGCGAGAATCAACACAACGGTTAGCGGCAGGGGAATGTCAAGCAAGACAAAGGCGATAAAAGGCAAAATTTGCGGGATGTTACTGGTAAGAATATAGGCAATAAACTTTTTGATATTCTCAAAAATCGTCCGGCCCTCTTCCACCGCAGTGACAATGGTGGCGAAATTATCGTCCATCAGAACCATGTTGCTGGCCTCTTTCGCGACGTCGGTGCCCATCACCCCCATGGCCACACCCATATCGGCATTTTTCAGTGCCGGTGCATCGTTAACACCATCACCGGTCACCGTAACCACTTCATCTTTCGCTTGCAGGGCCTTCACTACCCGCAGTTTTTGCATGGGCGAAATACGGGCAAACACCAGCTCGGAATGATCCAGGGTATCGCGCAGTTGGGTTTCATCCATCGCAGCTAGCTCAGTGCCACTGAAGACCTTACCGTGATCACCCATAAGCCCAATCTGTCGGGCGATGGTCGCGGCGGTGAGGCCATAATCACCGGTGAGCATAATGACGCGAATTCCGGCGGCATGACATTTGGCCAGCGCATCGGGCACTTCTACCCGCGGTGGATCCAACATGCCGGCGATACCGACAAAGATATAGCCGCCCTCAGTAATGTTTTCGTCATCCTGTGGTCGAAAGGCCAGGCCCAAACAACGCTGCCCTTCCCCCGCCATTGCCTCTAATGAGGCCATCAATTTACTTCGGCCCTGCTCATCCAGCGCTTCTGCTTTATTGCCAACCCACACCCGGTCGCACTTAGCCAGGACGATTTCCGGTGCACCCTTCATATAGGCTTCGAAGCCCTTAGCCACATAGGTTTCACAGCCCTCAGCACCGGCCAGGCGATGGGCGGTAATCATAAATTTAGTGGCGGATGTGAAAGGCTGCTCAGCCACCCGCTCAAAGGCTGCAAGGCTTTCCAGATCACCGATGGCATCGGCGCAGGACAGCAGCGCTGTCTCGGTCGAATCGCCGCTATAATTACCCGCCTCATCGACCTGGGCGTTATTACACAGAACCATAATGCGCCGTAAATAAAGCAGTTCGCTGGCACCTTCGAAATCGCCACGGCCAAAGGTATAGGTGCTATCGATACTGCGTATGGAATGCACGGTAATGCGATTCTGGGTGAGGGTGCCGGTCTTGTCGGTGCAGATCACCGTGGTACTGCCCAGGGTTTCGACGCTTTCCAGATTCTTGATCAGCGCGTTCTTTTTCGCCATGCGCTTACTGGCCATGGTCAAAGCCAAAGTCACCGTTGGCAGCAGGCCTTCCGGCACGTTAGCAACGATAATCCCGATCGCGAAAATAAGCGCCCCGATACTGCCTTTACCCATGGCGATACTGATCAGGAAAAACAGGCTGCCCAGGGAGATGGCAATGGTGCTGATAATCTTGATGAAATGTTTGAGCTCCTTGCGGATCGGCGTTTCCACCTCATCGACTTCCTTGGTGAGCTGGACGATTTTGCCAATTTGCGTATCCATGCCGGTGTGACACACCAGCACCCGCCCGTTACCGCTCTGTACCAAGGAACCGGAAAATACCATGTTGCGGCTTTCCAGCAGGTTTTCTGCGCGGTGTTCCGGATCGAGCAATATGGGCTCACTCTCACCGGTCAGGCTGCTCTGGTCGACCTTCAACTCAGCCACTTCCAGTAGACGACAATCCGCCGGTACTTTGTCGCCCTCCTGCAAGAGGAGAACATCGCCAGGCACAAGCTCCGCCGCATCAAGCGTCGTCACCTTATCGTCTCGATATACCTTGACACGGGTCGGCAACATGCGGGTAAAACTGTCCATAATCCGTTCGCTCTGGAATTCCTGAGCAAAGGTAAACAAAGCATTGAGCAAGACGACGACAAACAACGCAGAGGCGATATAAATATTGCCCTGCCCGGGATCAAGGCGCTCTGCGAGCAATGCCAGGCAG
This sequence comes from Porticoccaceae bacterium, assembly GCA_019090225.1. Classification (GTDB taxonomy): domain Bacteria; phylum Pseudomonadota; class Gammaproteobacteria; order Pseudomonadales; family Porticoccaceae; genus HB2-32-21. The sequence goes on along the minus strand of JAHRWI010000158.1, from coordinate 15,670 downwards.
CCGCCAATAATCAGCAATATCGCAAAGAAATTACCAAATTGACCGAGGAACTTAAGGATTAGGGGCTTGCCCTGCTTTACCTTTAATATATTGGGACCGAAATTCTCAAGACGGCTCCTGGCATCTCGGCTCGATAAACCTGCCCCCGCGCTACAGTACTGAGTAAAGAGTGAATCGAGATTCTGGTTGTGAGGATCCTGTGAAGTACAGGGCGGAGCACTGGATTTTATCGGCACGAAGCTATTTCCTTGTCGCAAGGGTATTAATCAAACAGTTGATCCCGTGGGTTTTGTTTACGTACCTCTCGCACCGGCCACACACCGGCCACACATCACACAAGCTGGGGCTGACTTTGCTCGGCATTATCATGTCAACAGTTAGAAAATGGGAAAGGGTATTTACTACAAATCATCGTTATCAATCATCGGTACAACCAGCAAAACTTAGCAAAGGATTATGACAACGGTGCGACACTATGGGTATTTTCAGACCCGGCTACTGGCCTCGCCTGAGTTTTTCAACAATGTCAGAAAGTCTAGTTTTGAACTGTTTACATGACGGCCAAGCTGGCGGTTATTGCTAAGCAGTATGTGCTTTTCCTTTTCACATCATGGCGATTTAACTAAATCTCAATACCGTCGTCGCGCAGCCAAACATAGATCGCCGGTATAACCACAAGGGTTAATATAGTTGAAGAGATCAGGCCAAAGATAAGCGACACAGCCATTCCGTAGAAATTGGTATCCAGCAAAATAAACGTGGAGGCAGCGATACCGGCAATTGCCGTAAGGATGATCGGTTTAGCTCTAATTGCGCTGGCTTCGATCGCGGCTTTGCGAATAGGCATGCCTTCGTTGCGCTTTTGATGAATAAATTCAATGAGCAATATTGAATTACGCACGACAATACCGGATAAAGCAATCAACCCGACCATCGATGGCATGGAAAATGTCGAATCCATTATCCAATGGCCAATTATAATGCCCGAAAAGCTCAGAGGCACCGGCACCAGCACCACCAGCGGTGTTTTAAAACTACTGAATTGTCCGACTACTAAAATATAGATTCCCAAAAGGGCGACACCAAAGGCTACGCAGAGATCGGTAAACATCTCGCGAGCAACATCCCATTCGCCCATCCATAATAATGTGGGCTTGCTCTCGTCTACTGGTTGTCCTGAAAATCGTATGACCGGTGGCTGGTTTTGCGGCCAATCCATGCCCTCCAGGACATTCTGAATTTCAAACATGGCATACAAGGGCCCATCTCTTGGCCTGCCCCGTATACCGGCGGTTACTAAATCTGCAAAGTGGCCATCGCGACGATAAATGGGATAAGAGGCGGCTTCCGACCTAATTGTCACCACATCGCCTAGCTCCCTCATTTCACCGCTTAGCGTAGGGATCGGTGTAGACAATATTCTCTCGCTCAAAAACAACGATTCTTTTGGTTGTCTTAATACGATGGGAATGGGGTTTCTACCATCACCGCGATGGGAATAACCTAAATCCTCGCCATTGAGTAACAGCGAAAGCGTATCGTATACCACCCCTTCATCTACCTGGTGAAACTCCAGATTATCCTGGTCGATAGCTACTCTCAGGCGAGATGCCGGATCACCAAAAGAATCGTCGCTTTCGGCTAGCTCTGGCACCTGATCAATGGCCCGTCGAACCTTGCGTGCTGTATCACGCCTCGTTTCCGCATCAGGCCCATAGATTTCGGCGATGATAATGTAAGGTGCAGGAGGCCCAGGCGGCGATTCAACAAATTTGACAACGGTACCTGCTGGCATATCCAGGGCTTTTAATCTCGCTCGTGCTTCCTGAACAATCTCATGACTATGCCGAGCCCTTTCCCACTTTGAGGTAAGGTTAAGGCGCAGTTCACCCTGCTCTACCAGACTTCTATGGTAGTCCTGTCGCACCAGTCCATAAAAGCTAAATGGGCCGGCGAGCCCCGCATAGAATTGCATGTTTTTGATTTCCGGAATATCGCCGATGAGATTAGCCGCATCCACTAATACTCGTTCCGTAGCTTCCAAGGTAAAGCCTTCCGGCAGGTCAACCAACAGTTGGATATCCTGGTTATCGTCAAAAGGCATAAACTTAAAAATGACCGCTTTGTAATAAGGCATCAGGAAAGTTAATAGTGTCAGCAGCACCGCCACTAACAGCGCGAGCTTAGCCCTGCCAGGTGTATTCAACGAACCACTGACCACCTTTCGGTAGTAGTCGCCGAACATGCCGCCGAGAGCAACTTTTTTGTCAGCTTCCCGCTTATCTTCCGCATGTGCGGCCGTGGTATCTTCATCCCTGTGTCGCAACTTCAACATTGCCCAGGGCACAACCATTAGAGCCAAAAGCAGCGAAAAAAACATCGCCACCGAGGCAGATATGGATATTGGCTTCATGAATGGTCCGCCAAATCCGGTGCTGTACAACATTGGCAACATGGCTGCAATTACCGTGAAAGTGGCAACAATTGTCGGGTTACCAACTTCCGAAACCGCGTCTATTGTCGCCTGCCGCCAGCTGCGACCATTTAGCATTTTCCAGTGTCGAGATATGTTATCGATAACAACAATCGCATCGTCGGCCAGGATTGCGACTGCAAATATCAGACCGAACATGGTTACTCGATTTAAAGTGATATCGAGCAGCCAGCAAACAAAAAAAGTGAGTAGAGTAGTCGCAGGAAAAATGACCAGGATAACCAGCCCTTCTCGCCAACCCAGGAACAGCGACATAATGAGCACGATGGCAGCAGTAGCTAAAAGTAGATGACCTATCAATTCGTTGGCCTTGTGCTTCGCCGATTCGCCTAAGTCCCGGGTTACCTCTACCAGCACCTCATCGGGAATCAGCCCACCGCGGACTAAGTCGAGGCGTCCTAATACATCCTCGCTGATCTTTACTCCATTGGCCCCTTTACGCTTGCCTATCGCTAAGCTTACTGCTGGCAAACGCTCAAATGACGGCACTCCCTCATCATTAGTAACGGGCAATATCTGCCCGACACTGTGTTCACCGAGGCCTGGGCCTATTACAACTTTAGCAACGTCGCGCAAATAAATCGGTCGGCCATCAAACGTTGTAATAACCAGCAAACCAATATCAGCAGGACCTTGTAAGGTCTGCCCTGCGATTATCGATGTCGTTGAATTATGGTGCCTTATATTCCTTGCCAAAAATGCACGATTTGCATTACGCACTTTTTCCGCCACCTGGTTTAGTGTCACCCCGTACAGCGCCAACATTTCTGGGTTGGGCTCGATACGAATTTCTTTCGGGTGGCCACCGACAATATAGGTCAGACCAATATCGTCTAACTTGATAAGTTCGTGTTTGAGTTCTTCAGCCAGGTTATAAAGACTATCTGATTGCCATCTACCCTCATTTCCGGGTCGTGCCGAAAGTGTTAGAACAATTACGGCAACGTCGTCAACGCTGCGGGCTACTACACGTGGTTCAGGTATGCTCGCAGGCAAGCGATATTTATTGACTGCTATCGCATCATTAACGCGAACAATGGCTGAGTCGTCGTCATGTCCCGTATCAAAACGGACGGTAATGATAATGCCGTCATCCCGAGTTACAGAGACAACATGATCAACATTGTCGATCCCTTTCAGGATGTCTTCAAAGGGTTTGGTCACCAACTCGACAACATCTTCTGCTTTAAGGCCGGGCGTAGCCACAAAGATATCTACAAAAGGTACGCCAATCTGTGGCTCTTCTTCCCGCGGCATAACGGATAAGGCCATGCCACCAAAAACGATCGCGACGACGAGAATCAGGGGAGTAAGTGCCGACTCGATAAAGGCCTGACTAAATCGGCCCGCAATACCCAGAGCCATAGTTATTCCTTATACTCGGCTGGGCTAGTGATATTTACGGTAGATTGCCCGGCCGTAGCACGCAGGATATCTCCTTCACGCAAGCCCGATAATATTTCGATACCTCCCTCGACCGGCAATCCAGGTTGCACTACGACTTCAGCACCCCCGGCCAGCTGCACGTAGCTGCGCCCATAGCGATGATGTACGTACTCCGCAGGTATTACCAGAGCCTGCCGCTTATCCGTAGGCACCCAGACCCTGACGCGCTCACCTACGAAAAAGTCGCCAAGGCCATGTACCTGAACGTCTGCGGCCACTCTGCCGTTGTTTAGCTCTGGATAAATTCGAGATATTTTCCCTTCCCGGTGAGATCGATCACCATCAGTATATTTAGCATCCAGCATCCCCCGCTCGCCAACCAATACAGTGTCGCCAGCATCGATAAAACGAGCATGGCGCTCAGGCAATGATAGCCTCAAGATGTAGCTCTCGGCGGCAATCTGGGCGATTGGCTCGCCCGGTAAAATTACCGATCCGTCTGTGACGCTCACTTTAAGCACCCGGCCACTGGCGGGCGCCAGCACGTCACCCTCGACCTGCAATTGCCGAATCACTGCCTGATCTGACCTCAACTCGTTAATATCTGCAGACGCTACTTCCACCTCTGTTTGAACCTCGTCAAACCTGGCTTTACTAATTTTATCTAGCGCATATAACCTGGATACTCTTTTTAAAGTAGTTTGTGCCAGTTGTAACTCGGCCTCTAAAGAGCGGAGTTTTGAAGCGGAAGCCGCAATTTTTAGTTCATGCTTTGGGTCGCTTATACGAGCCAACTTCTGGCCAGCCATAACCATGTCCCCTTCGTCAGTTAACAATTCGATCAATGTGCCACCGATCCTCGCTCGAGCCTGGATCACGTCGACGGTCTGCACCACGGCAAACATCGACTTTAAATCGAGTACCTGTTGTTGCTTTACGGTAAGCTCGCTTATTTCAGCAAGCACTAGTGGGCAGCAAAAAAAATACAAACCTGACAAAACGTACATCGCCGAGAGGCGGCACGATTTAAATGAGGTGGTGCAAAACATGCCATACGCCTCGTTATTAGAGTCAGCTTCCATTTTAATAACGGACACTGATGGGGGCCTTATACGAATCCCTTAAAATGGGATACGAATTACTGCTTGTGTCTGTAAAACTAGTTATCCAGCGAAGACATCGACAAACCTTGGCCGTCCGTTCCAGGGCGCACGAATCCTATTCAAAACCGAAATTGCCGCCTGTTCGCGACGATAATAACGAACCTTTCTGGGATAATATTATTGCCGAGGCAGCGATTGCGAGAGCGCGCGATATCGCTCGTTTAGTGCAATCTGCGATATTCTGCGGGGCTTAGTCCTGTTTTCTTTTTAAAAATACGACTGAAGTACTGTGGGTATTCAAAGCCTAACTGATAAGATATTTGGGAAATATTCGTACTTGAATTTAGCAACATATAAGTCGCTTTATCGATAATATAATCGTGAATATGCTCCTGGGCGCTGCGACCGGTTTCCTTTTTCAACAAGTCGCCCAAATAATTCGCAGACATATGAAGTTTATCCGCCATATACCCCACTGAAGGCAACCCTTTATCGAGGCTTAGATTGGAGTCAAAATATTCATCCAGGACACGCTCAAACGCCGTGATGACCTCCGTATTCTGGTTGCTACGAGTTATAAACTGACGATTAAAGTAACGGTCGACGTAGCTTAAAAGCAGTTCAATATTAGCCACCAATATTTTCTGACTGAAATTATCGATATTTTGTCGATACTCGCTTTCGATACTTTTCAGTATCGAAGTGATGTTTGCCCTTTCCTGGTCAGACAAATGAAGCGCTTCTCTTATATCGTAAGAGAAAAACCCATAGTCTTTGATTTTCTTCTGCAGATTTGATCGCTGCAATAAATCGGGATGGAAATACAGTGCCATGCCTTCCAGATTGTCGCCTTCGCGAGGCTTTTCCATACCAACCACCTGCCCTGGAGACAAAGCGATCAACGTTCCTTCTTCAAAATCGTAACGACCACGCCCGTACTTAAGAGAATCCGCGCCGCAGGTTTTCAAGGTGATCGAATAGAAGCTAAATACCACGCTAGTATCGATTACCTCTGCTGACATATTAGCTTCGGCAAGGTCCAGGATAGTAATAAGTGGATGCTTCGGCTTCGCGCAGCCGAGCATTTGGTTAAGCTGAGTTATGGTTTTTATATGAACTAAATTTTCCATGAGCGTATCAAAACGGGTATTTAGTATTGGTTAATGATTCACTTATTTGCCAAAGTTCACGGCGTAAGTCAAGGTCTGCCGCCTTCTCGGGTAACTCGCAAAATTCGGGATAACCTCTATATTCGTTGAGCTTAAGGGGGCCGAAATATTCGCCGCCCTTGACCTCAGGATCTATCGCGGCCCGAAGTGTGGGCAAAATACCCATGGCTAATTTTTGCGCCATTAAAAAGTTCGCAATAACGCCCATGACGCCCATATGTTGCTGTAGGTTAGTCGCCGTATAACCGGGATGTGCGGCTACCGAAATGACCTGGTAATTTGCTTGCTTGAGTTTTTCCTGAAGATCCATCGCAAACATAATATTAGCTAGCTTGCTCTGGGCATAGGCCTCGCCTCTGGAGTAGCGCTTGCTAGACTGGAGGTCATCCAGATAAATATCGGCCTGTTTGCTTTTAGCAACAATACTGCCCAAAGAAACAATTCTGGATTGTGGTGTTTTTTCCAATAATTCCAGCAATTCGGCGGTCAGTGCAAAGTGGCCAAGATGATTAGTGCCAAATTGTAATTCAAAACCCTGCATGGTTTCCTGGCGTTTAGGCAGCCACATTACGCCAGCGTTGTTTATAAGCACATCTAGCTTTTGATATTTCTGTTTGAAGGCGTCAGAAAATGCTTTGACTGAATCCAGATCCGCAAGATCAAGCTGCATAACCTCGATGCTTGCAGCAGGCGTTTCTTCTATAATTTCCTGTGCAGCCTGCTGGCCTTTCTCCATATTACGCACAGCCATGACAACCCGACCGCCTTTTGTCGCTATCGCTTTGGCAGTACCCAGACCCAGGCCACTATTGGCACCGGTAATAAGAAATATCTTGTTTTCCTGTAAGGGTATATCCGTAGTATTCCAGTTCCGCCGCATAACGATTCTCCCAATGCTTTGATGGTAGCGCTATTGTATTAAGCTTAACGAACGGGGCGCTTATACAAATCGCCTTTAGTTGTATACAAATTACAGAAATTTCACCTCTTACCGAAAAGCCGCTGCCCATGGATTTTCGCTAAAGTTCCGTTCATGCTTGGAAACAGAAAAACATAAGCAGGAATCAAGAATGACAAAAGAACCCGAATTCCAATATATCCAGACCAACGGCGTCACCCTGCGCACAGTGGTTAAAGGTGAAGGGCCGCTGGTAATCCTGCTGCACGGCTTCCCCGAATTCTGGCATTTGTGGCGGCATCAGATCGACCCCATTGCAGCGGCAGGTTATAAAGTCGCGGTACCCGATCAACGGGGTTACGCCGGTAGTGATGCCCCTGAGACCATCGAGGATTACGACATTCTCCACCTGACCGGCGATGTTGTTGGTATCGCTGACGCGCTGGGTTATGACGACTTTATTGTAATCGGTCAGGACTGGGGTTGTATTGTTGCCTGGCACACTGCCCTGTTATATCCGGATCGAGTGAGCGCGGTGATGGGTTTATCGGTACCCTATTGGGGCAGGGCAGAAAGTCCGGATTCTCTGATTAATCCGCCCGGTCTGGATGGCAAGTACTGGTATATCCGTAACTTTCAGGAACCGGGTGCTGAACTCGGACTAGAAGCCTACCCGGAAGCTTCTCTACGCATGACTTATTATGTGATTTCTGCCGATAGCCCGCCGGGGTCCTGGATGAAACAGGCGACGTTCCCGGCAGACGCTAGTATGGCTGAGATGTTTGATGTGCCCGCCGAGTTACCCGCCTGGCTCAGCCAGGAAGACCTGGATTATCACGTCGCACAGTTTAAAAAGAATGGTTTTCGCGGCGGGGTGGACTGGTATCGCAATATCGAGCGCAACTGGGCGCTGACACCACAACTGGCGGGCGCAAAATTTACTCAGCCCGCGCATTTTATCGCCGGTGCTGAAGATGACGTCTTGCTCTATGTGCCCAACTGGGCGGAATTGATGCCCAACCATTTTGAAGACCTGCGCCGCGTCAAGTTAATCGAAGGCGCGGGCCACTGGTTGATGCTGGAAAAACCTCAGGAAGTCACCGAGGAGATTTTATTGTTTTTAGAAAACACCAAACATCGCTAGTTACCGCATTAAATCGCAACAACAGGGCTATCTATCCCCGAGGCTAGCCACTTTCCTGTCCAGACAACTAAGCATTACCCCCTGCCTCGTCTAACGATTCATTCCTGCGTCGTTTAACTCATTAAGCTGACACTGGTAAAAGTCAATTTTTTAGTCTTTGGATCCGCTTCATCTCAAGCTCAAGGAGCATAATATTCCTGGTATCAAGGTCTCCAATGAGCCTTGGCTGTCGTTTCTCCAAGATTATCGCTCCGCTATCACTCAGTGGCTTTATCAGCAGCTCCACCTGCCCCCAGTATAATACCCACCCAACGAGTATCCGGGTCCCCCTCCAGACCAATTTTCACCAGAATAGTCAGCGGAATGGAAAGCAACATACCCACTGGGCCGAGCACCCAACCCCAAAATACCAGAGAGAGAAATACCACCAGAGGCGAGAGGTTTAAGCCTTTGCCCATCCAGCGGGGTTCGAGGACGTTACCGATTAGCAGGTTAATGGCCACATAACCGATAGCGATCATGGAAACCATAAAAGGCGACACCTGTAACAGCGCCAATAACAAGGCCGGTACGGCGGCGATGATCGAACCCACCGTTGGCACAAAATTAAGCATAAACGCTAGCAAGCCCCACATCACCGCGTAGTCCACACCCATCGCCCACAACATCAAGGTCACCAGCAGGCCGGTCAATGCACTCAACAGGGTTTTTATACCTAAATAACGGTTAACACTCTGAGTAAACTCCTCAAGAGCAAGCATTGACTCAGGTGAACCGCCCCGAGCCTGGGAGAGCTTTTCACTAAAGCCTACTTCTTCGGCAAGGATGAAAATCACCGTCAACAAAATCAAAAATGCATTGGTCATGACATTACCGAAGGAAGCCAGGGTATTGCCTACCATTTGCATCACCACACTGGGATTGACTGTTTGTGTCCACAGCTCGTTATCCACCACGATGCCCTTAGCCGCCAGCCAGTTCAGCAGGACGTCACTCATACCCTGCAAGCGCACCTGATATTCAGGCAGATCGCCACGGAAGTCTCGTATCGACGCACCGACAATCGCGCCCATCATGGTGCCCAGGCCCATCACAAACAGAACAATCAATATGATAGCCAGGGCACTGGGCACCCTGAGCGACTTTAACCAGTGCAGCATCGGCGAAAAAATAAGCGCAATAAAAACAGATAACAGAAAGGGTACGAGCAAGGGTTCCGCCGATTTCATTCCGGCGACCACTACAACAAAAGCTGCGGCTACTAAAATAAAGCGCACAACGGAGGAGAGGTTGTTCATATCATTCCTTTTCATTAACGTTATCTTTCTGCTGAAAATCAGGATGGGCTTCTATTTGATCTTCAGAATTGGCTTCACGCTTTAATTCCTGCAGCAATAATTCCAACTCAACAAGTCCTTTCGCAGTAAACAGTCTGCTGCCCTTGAGGCCAGTAAATTCAGTCTCGGCCAGTGCTTCACAGCGCTTTTGGAGATCGCGTAATTCAGTATTGTGCCGCAGCGGGATGCCAATAAACACATGCCAGTCATTTTCTGTCGCCTCACCAGATAACACCAGTTCTAACAGCGCAATAACATTATCCCGATCAATTCGGTAAACCGGTGTGCCGACTTTCACAAACACCCACATCGCCACCATCACCAGGCCGAGGGTCAATAACAATGTCACCAAATAAGTCATCAATGGACGTCCTTCATGGCCACATCAATAATTTGATGGCCATTACCACTGTTACAACGATAATCACCGGCTGAACAAATTGTGTGCCCCGACGCATCACTGCATTAGACCCAAGACGTGCGCCCATCATTTGCGCTATCGACATCGCTATCGCCAAATCCCACAGGACATGATCTCCGATAATAAATAGTACCGCCGACGCACTATTAATAGTTAACACCATCACTTTGGTCTGGGCGGTAGCCCTGGGTAAGCTATAACCGCACAGCCAGACAAACAAAAAGGGCAATACTGAACCCATACCCGGGCCAAAAAAGCCCCCGTAAAAACCCATCGGTAACGCCACCACAAAAGCAAAACCTAGATGTGAAATTCGCGGACTGCTTGCATGATCAGCCATGCGTGGCGAGAATATAAAGTATACAGCGATGATAATAAGCATCACTGGAATCAATTGGATCAGTACATCGTTGCCGATCCGCTGTACCACCAACGTTCCGCTAAGAGAGCCGACCATTGCCAGAATAATAGAGGGCAATAATTCCCGCAGATAAAGATGACCCTTGCGGAAAAAATTCCAGGTCGACGACAGGGTCCCCAACGCGCTTTGCACTTTATTGGTAGCCAGGGCGTTGAGCGGCGGCAGGCCAGTCCAAAGTAACAGGGGCAAAGTCAACAAACCGCCGGAACCAGCAATGGAAGAAATATACCCCGCTACAAAGGCGACAACACTGATCAGGGCGGTCAGTTCAAAGGAAAGGCTAACGGAATCACTCCCCGTGATAAAACAATGCCCGGATTTTATCATTACTAACATCCTGTCATGATCCGATTAGTCATTCAGCTCTGGGCTTCGATATCAGGATCGGAGAAATGTAGATAAACGAACCGCTGTTAAAGCTTCGTTGTTAAGGTTTCATCGAAGCGTTTTACACGACGGTTTCATAGCACCATTACTGACGGCACTTATGCTGTCATGGTAAATTAGCCCCCATTGACGGATATCCTGAATGCGCCTTCTTGCTAACAGTTTTATCCGGTAATCAAGCCCTCAATTTAACAAAGCCCTGAACCAATCACTGGAAAACCCCCGGACTATGAGCAGCGAAAACCAGACCGACAACGACAGTCAGCCATCTCAAGCCCAGGCGAATCCCAGCCAGTGGCTAAACCCATGGGGCTTTCGATTCTGGACAATCATTGCCGTATTACTTTACACAGTAGCAGGCTTTTTACTGGTGCCTTATCTGGTAAAAAATGCGCTCACCAGCTTTATCGAAAATGATCTCAAGCGCAGCGCGCATATCGAAAAAGTGCGGTTTAATCCCTATGCCCTTAGCTTCGCCATCGAAGGCTTCGAGGTAATCGACACCGACAAGGTGAAACTCGCCAGCTTCGACCAATTTCTGATCAACTTTCAGTTATCTAGTGTATTTCGTTGGGCCTGGACCTTCGATGAAATCAGCCTGTCCAGCCCTTATTTTTTCTTCGAGCGCTTTGATCAGGAAGATAATCGCATCAGCCGCCTGCTAGAGGCCTTACCCAGCAACCCAGCCCCGACTAAGGAAACACCGCCTAAGGCCGGACTGCCTCGTCTTCTTATCCATCACCTGACCATCAGCGATGGGTGGGGAGAGTTTAAAGACCAGGTACCCACGAGTCCTGTAGCCCTAAGCGTAGGGCCCATCGATATTGCTATCAGTGAATTAAACACTCTGCCAGACAGGAGTGGACAGCAAGAGGTCACCATTAAGCTGCCGGATGACGGCCAACTTCATTGGGCTGGCAATATTAGACTAACGCCCTTTCAGTCAAGCGGTGAACTGGCGCTGGAAAACCTCCAGTTAGCTATAGCCACTGCCTACTTAAAGACCTTGATGCCGGTCAGTGATTTTAGTGCCGCCTTTTCCACCCATTTTAATTATCAGGTGCAGATCGTTGACGATGTCTTTCAGGCCCGGGTAGATCATCTGAATGCGGCTCTCGATAAACTGAGTGTGGATGGTTTAACACCAGACACTGAGTTCCTCTCGGTTGCCAATATTTCACTGAACAACGGTGCCTTACGCTATCCCGAAAATATCATCCACTTCAGTAGTCTCAACATCGAAGAGCCTAAGTTAATCGCGTGGCTAGATAAGCACGGCAAGCTGAGCTTAAATAATCTTATCCCAACACCGACGAAGGCTGACCAAAGCCTTGATCAAAACCCTGATCACAGCCCCGCCCAAAGCGAGGAAATGGCAGCAAACTCTTCTGAGGAAGGATCGACCACTCCCGTCGCTACTGCCCAAAATTCGCTCGAAGCAGGGTCGCTCGAGGAAAGCTCGGTTAAGAACGCTTCGGTCGAGCAAGCTTCCCTGGAACAACCAGCGTTAAACCAGAGCACCGAAGAAGATGCCGCTAAACCACCGGTCTGGCAATTTGCCCTCGACACATTCACCCTCAACGATGCCAGCCTGGATTTTTCTGATCAAAGTATCACCCCTTCTGGAGCCATCGCTCTGCACCACTTGCAGGTCAAATTAAGTGACCTGAACAATCAGAGCGGGTCTCTGTTCCCCTTCACTATCAATACTGATTTATCCCCCGCAGGTGACATCAACATCAAGGGCAAGCTCGGACTTTTTCCGGACTTTTCTCTCAATACCAGCACCGCAATTAGTGGGCTACCGCTCTCCATCGTGCAGCCCTATGTGCAACAGTCGGTGTTGATCTCCCTGGACGGCGGTGCCCTCGACAGCGAGGTTGATATCGCCATCACGCCTGACGCAGATACCGGCAGTCCTGAATTGACGATAGCCGGATCAGCTCAAATCTCGGGACTTGATATAAAGGATAGCGCCGACAAAAAACCTCTACTGGGCTGGCAAAACCTGGCTATCGAAGACTTTAGTCTTGACCTCCAGGCTAAGCGCCTGCTTATCGAACACTTACAATTTGAAGAACCCTTCGGCCGCTTTCTGATCGACCAAGACGGCACCACCAATGTCTCTAATCTGCTCGTTGACAAGACTACGAGTCCGGCGACCACACCCGATGAGAAAGCCACTGCTCCTCAAACCAGTGATCCTCAGGACAGTGCTTCTCAAACTAGCACCCCCATGCAAGTCACGGTCGGTGGCATTGATATTAACAATGCCGCTCTGGATTTTGCTGATCTGTCCCTGCCACTGCCCTTCACCACCCTCATCAGTGACCTGAATGGCAATATTTCCACCATCGCCACAGACAGCAGCGAACCGGCAAACATCAAGCTCGAAGGCCAGGTCGATAAACACGGGCTGGCGCGCATTAATGGCGCTATAAACCTGCTCGATCCTGTCCAGCATACCGATATAAAATTCGAATTTCGCAACCTTAAAATGGCTAATGTTTCACCTTATAGCGCCGAGTTTGCGGGCCGTACCATCGATGACGGAAAACTCGATGTAAGTCTCGAATATGACATCGATAAGGGTCAGTTAATTGGCAAAAATAATATTGTCCTGAGTGACTTATTACTCGGCGAAAAAATAGACAGCCCCAATGCCACTAGCCTACCTCTAGATCTTGCGATCGCCTTGCTAAAGGATAGCAAGGGCGTCATCAAGGCTGACCTGCCTGTCACGGGTAATGTTAACGATCCAGCATTTGGCATCGGTGGCCTTATTTGGGATGCCTTTGTCACCCTCGTAACCAAAGCCGTATCGGCACCGTTTAATCTACTCGGTAGTCTTATCGGTGTGGAATCAGACGACCTGGGTGAGCTGCAATTTTTAGCAGGACGCGCTGACCTTAGCCCCCCAGAACTTGAGAAAATAGCCCTGCTCGAAAAAGCCCTGTTACAACGTCCAGAACTGCGCGTGGCCATCCGCGGCGTCAGCGATCCAGCCATTGATACACCTGCACTCAAGCAAGCCCAACTGAACAACACTATCCTGCTCGCTCTGGGTGAAGACAGTGACATTGAAGATCCCAGCGCCTCCATGCTCAACGAAAAAGCCCAGGACGCGTTCGAATACCTGTTTAAAGAACGCTTTCCCAATACCAAACTAAAATCAGTAAAAGCCGAGCACAAGGTAGCCCCCGCTAATAACCCGGAAGGCAAACCGAAGCTTGATACACTCGCCTACACTGCGGATTTACGGGATCGTCTGCTGACCACCGAGATTGTCAACGAGCAGGCGCTAACCGAACTTGCCCAGGCCAGAGCCATGGCCATAAAACAGGTGTTCCTGGCCAGCGAGGAATTTGACGCTAACCGAGTGCTCATCACTGAGCCGACACAGGTAACATCCGAAGATACTGAATGGCTTGTGCTGGAGCTTGCTCTATCCAGTGATTAACTCTATTAGTGCCTACATCAGTGGCTGAAGCCATGCACAATGCCTTATGCGGTCTAAAACCGTAGCACCCCATGGCACAAACAAAAAACCCCGGACTCAATCCGGGGTTTTTTGTTTACTGCAATCAGCAGGCAAATTAATAAGCGAATTAACTGCCCTCAAACATTTTCACATCAAAGTATTCTCGCCAACCGCTGAGCTTACCGGCATCGTTAAACTCCAGAATACCCAGCACCGGCAGGCTTTTGTGCTCACCTTTATGCGTCCAGCCATCAACACGTTCTGTGACTACTGAATCACCCGCTACCACCATTTTGCTGATAGCAAAGGTCATATTCTCGCCGGTTTCCAGAAAACCTTTTACGGCTTTCTGGATTTTCTCCGAACCGCTGACGGGTTTATAGGGAATGTTGTGATAGACCGCATCATCGGCAAAGGTCGCCATGATGGCACCTTCGTCGGCTCGCTCCCAGGCGTCGAAAAAATCGCGGGTTAATTGTTCGTTGCGACTTAATATTGAATCATCGCCAGATATTGCTATCGCTGTATTTGTCATTTTGGTAGCTCCCGGTTTCTTTAAATTGAATGATGGATAAATGATTTAGTGAGATCAGTATAGACCGATATTAAACAATTGGGCCATAACATCGATAACAAACTGTAGATACAGTCTTTTAGGATGACAAGTCTCCCCTGCTTGCAGTAGAGTCAGAACAAGAAAACGATAAAAAACGGGGTCAATAAAACCCTGGTTTGTTGCTGATTGCTTTATCGGACATGGATTTATCAAGCAAGTTTAAACCCACCGCCAAATACACAAGTCCTGGAGATAATAATCATGACAAAAGACGCATTTGAAGTATTCGTTGACGGCTTTACCTTCCTCGAAGGCCCACGCTGGCGCGATGGCTTGTTGTGGGTTTCTGACGTCAACGGCAAAAAGGTTTACACCATTGCCCCCGATGGCACCGCCACTGTGATGGCAGAAGTGCCCGACCGCCCTTCCGGCATTGGTTTTCTCACCGATGGCACACCTATCGTGGTATCCATGCGGGATCGCTGTTTGAAGCGTATTGAAAACGGCAAGCTCTCTCTCCATGCCGACGTCAGTAGCCTGGTCAATGGTGAAATCAACGACATGGTAGTCGATAAAAAAGGCAACGCTTATGTCGGCAGCATGGGCTATAACCTGTTTGCCGGCGAAGATTTTAAACCCGGTGCCCTGGTGCTGGTCACCGCTGATGGCAAAGCTCAGGAAGTCGCCGATGGCCTGCATTTCCCCAATGGGCCGGTGATCACGCCCGATGGCAAAACTCTGGTCGTCGCCGAAAGCTGGGGCAAGCGTCTAACTGCCTTTAATATTAAAGACGATGGCACGCTCTCCGGGCGGCGTTTGTTTGCTGATCTCGGCGACTATACGCCCGACGGTATCACCTGTCTCTTATACACA
>JAHRWI010000157.1 GCA_019090225.1 Porticoccaceae bacterium | reverse complement strand
GTCAGATGTGTATAAGAGACAGGACGTGTTGCTTATACGACAAATTCGGTCATTGCTTTATGATCAAGGTTTTACTATTGGCGGCGCTCGTCAGCGTCTTGACGGCGAAAACGTCAAAGAAGAGGCAACTCAAACTCGCCAACTAGTACAGCAGACGATCAGCGAATTGGAAGATGTGCTAGATGCTCTCAAGGGTTGAAAGAGGATTTTTCTTGCGTTCAAAGTGTTATCGAGTATGATTCGCGCTGCTTTGTATAGAGCATTATCGGAGCGTAGCGCAGCCTGGTAGCGCACCACACTGGGGGTGTGGTGGTCGTCGGTTCAAATCCGGCCGCTCCGACCATAAAATACTTTAAATTTAATAAGTTAAATGCCTGCAGAAATGCGGGCTTTTTTATCCCTGCAAGTTTAAGTTCGTATTAAGTCCATTTCATACCAAGATTTGAATGTTTGTCTTAAAATCTAGCAGCTTCGGGGCCATGCCTGTTCGCTTCCAGCTCGAAGTTAACGCCTTGCGAAGAGACGAACTGCTCAGCACGTAGTCCCGTTTGTGCAACTTGTTAAATTTTGATTAATATATTATCCCCTCCGCGCTGCTGCTTGACTGCTTGATTCACAGTCGGATCATCACTCACTTGAATCATGGTTTTTCCAAAATTACCGCCAGATAGCATTGCGGAAAATGCTGCTGGCGCGTTCTCAAGTCCTTGCCAGACATCTTCCCTGGATTTAATGAGACCATCTTTAACCCAGGCACCCATTTCTGAAAGGAATTGCGCTTCGTAATCCTTAACAAAATTTCCTACGGCGAGGCTGTGTACGGTGACCTCCTGTTTCGCAAATATGGCAGCTCCGGCTGTTTTCCACTGTTCGTGAACAGAGGCAAGCATTGGTCCCAGATCGTCACTGCCATAGAGTGAGATTAAACCGCACAGGGATATGCGGGATTTTTTGTTAAGCAGCGGCTTAACGGCATCAAAGACCTTACCGCCGACATTTTCGAAATAAATATCAATACCATCGGGGCAGGCGGCGGCTAACTGTTCCGCCAGGTCTTCATCTTTATGATTAACGGCGGCATCAAAGCCCAGAGTCTCGGTGACGAACTTGCATTTTTCTTCCGAGCCGGTAATGCCGATAACGCGGCAGCCCTTTAGCTTTGCGATTTGCCCAGCGTTTTGACCGACGCCACCGGAAGCTGCTGAGACGACAACGGTTTTACCGGCCTGGGGTTGGCATTGTAAATAGACTCCCGCATAAGCAGTGAGGCCCAACATGCCCAATACGCCGATGGCAGTTGAGATAGGTGCGATATTTGGATCGAGCTTACGGGGGAACATATAGTCGAATACCGAAATGTTTTCGCCGGTGAGGCCGTAATCCTGCCAGCCATTGGTATTGAATATAAGATCTCCTTCCTGATACCCATCGACACGGCTTTTAATCACCTGCGAAACAGTACGGCCATGGCAGACGTCGCCCACGGGGTCAGCTCCAGTGCGGCGTCTCACCCACTGGTAGGGATCCATTGAGAGGTAGATCGTTCGAGTCAATAACTGGTTTTTTCCAGGATCTGGTAGCGACGATGTAGAAAAAGCAAAGTCACCTTCAGTGGGCCAGCCCTCCGCTGGGCTTCGTGTAGCTGTCCATTGGCGATTATTCATGTTTTTATTTCGCTGTTTAATAAGGAGGGATAGCTATTCAAGCAACTATTCAGCGTATTCTCAAGCAGCGCTGTCCGGGCTAAAGCATTTAAACCATCGGGCGATGCGAGTTGTTTATTTGAAGGTAAAAATATATCGGGCTTGGGTGTCCAGTCTTTGCTGCGCACAATGTAATACTATCAGTGCTGTGAATGATGATGGCTTTAGTCGTAAATTCAGATAGGGCAATACAATGAACATTAAAGGTTTTCTAGATATCGAACTGCCCATCGTCCAGGCACCCATGGCCGGTGTTCAGGATCATAAGCTGGCATTGGCGGTGTCGCTAGCGGGTGGCCTGGGATCTTTACCCTGCGCGATGCTCAGCGCTGATGACCTGAATAGCGAACTGGCAACGATTAAATTACAAATGGGCAAAGCCGGGCAAATGGGACAAATTGATAGCCCGATAAATTTTAATTTCTTTTGCCATACCCCGCCTGTTGCGGATGTCGGTAGGGAATCTAGATGGCGAGTCTTGCTCAAACCTTATTTTGATGAATATGGCATTAATGCGAAAGATATTCTCGCTAGTCCGGGGCGAGCGCCGTTCAGCCATGAAGTGGCAGATATTATTGAGGCGTATAGCCCCAGGGTGGTCAGCTTTCATTTCGGTTTGCCGTCCAGGGATTTGCTCGATCGAGTAAAGGCCTGGGGTTCAACACTTCTGGCATCGGCCACGACTATTCAGGAGGCCCTGTGGCTTGAGGAGCAGGGGGTAGATGGCATTATTGCCCAGGGCTTTGAAGCTGGTGGCCATCGCGGTATGTTCCTCTCCGAGGACCTATCGACTCAAGTCGGCACCTTCGCCTTACTGCCTCAAATTGTCGGGCGGGTGAAGGTGCCGGTTATTGCTGCGGGTGGTATCGCCGATGCTCAGGGTGTTAGCGCTGCCTTGTCTTTAGGTGCAATCGCGGTACAGGCTGGCACCGCGTACCTGTTGTGTTCGGAAACGAAGACCAGCCAGATACATCGGGCAGCGTTAAAGAGTGCCAATGCCCAGCATACCGCCCTTACCAATCTTTTTTCAGGTCGACCAGCTCGGGGTATCGTTAATCGGGTGATCAGAGAGCTTGGCCCAATGAATCCTGCAACGCCCGAGTTTCCCCTGGCCGGTACCGCCATTTCGGCCCTGCGTAAACAGGCCGAAGGCAGCGGTTCGGGGGATTTTACGCCCCTTTGGTGTGGGCAGAATACCAGTGGTTGTCGAGAGGTTTCGGCCAGCGAACTGACAAAAGGCTTAGCTGCCGGTCTTTAGCCCGTCTTGAGCCAGCTCCTGATCGGCCAAATATTCGTCGTAGGTGCCGCGATAATCGAGCAGCTCGTGATCTTTAATTTCGATAATCCGTGTCGCCAGCGAAGATACAAATTCACGGTCATGGCTGACAAAGATCAGGGTGCCATCGTAATGCTCAAGGGCCAGGTTTAGAGCCTCAATGGCTTCCATATCCAGGTGATTGGTAGGTTCGTCCAGGAGCAGGACATTGGTATCCATCATCATCAGCTTGCCGAACAGCAGTCGGTTTTTCTCGCCACCAGAACACACTTTAACCTGCTTTTTAAAGTCATCCGCTGAGAACAGTAAACGCCCAAGGGTGGCGCGAACGATCTGGTCATCGTGACTGGGTTTGCGCCATTGGCTCATCCAGTCAAACAAATTCATGGTGCAGTCGAATTCGGCATTACTGTCCTGAGGGCAATAGCCCAGGGTGGCATTCTCGGCCCATTTGATCTTGCCGCTGGTCGGCTGGAGTTCATTCATCAGGCAGCGCAGAAAGGTGGTTTTACCCGCGCCATTTTCGCCGATCACCGCCAGGCGGCTACCTGCCTCCAGTATTAAACTGCCGTTTTTATACAGAACCTCATCGTCAAAGCTATGACCCAGACCTTCCAGCGTCACGGCTTGTCGGTGCAGTTTTTTGTCCTGCTTAAAGCGGATAAACGGGCTGACCCGGCTAGATGGCTTGATGTCTTCGAGGCTAATTTTATCAATTTGTTTTGCCCGCGATGTCGCTTGCTTGGCCTTTGAAGCATTCGCTGAGAAGCGACTGACAAACTGTTGCAGTTCGGCGATCTGGGCTTTCTTCTTAGCATTTTCTGACTGCATGCTTTCCCGAGCCTGAGTCGAGGCGAGCATGAAGTTATCGTAATTGCCGGGGTAAACGCGCAACTCCCCATAATCGATATCGGCCATGTGGGTGCATATCGCATTCAGAAAATGGCGATCATGGGAAATAATAATCATGGTGCTTTTTGATTGCTTGAGCTGATCTTCCAGCCATCGAATGGTATTGATGTCGAGGTTATTAGTCGGCTCATCGAGCAAGAGAATATCCGGCTCCGAGAATAAGGCCTGAGCCAGCAAGACCCTGAGCTTCCAGCCCGGCGCTATGCCACTCATCGGGCCATAGTGCAATTCCTGAGCAATGCCCGCACCCATCAGTATTTCTTCCGCACAGCTCTCGGCGCTGTAGCCGTCCATCTCGGCAAACTGAATTTCCAGCTCCGCCACCTTCATGCCCTCATCTTCGGACATCTCTGGCAAAGCGTAGATACGCTCCCGCTCCTGTTTAACCTGCCACAGCTCCTCATAACCCATGATCACAGTATCGACGACCGAATATTCTTCAAAGGCGAACTGATTCTGGCTCAACGTGCCAAGCCGTTCGTTAGGGGTAATAGAGACATTGCCGGAGGAGGGCACCAGGCTCCCATCAAGGATTTTCATAAAGGTCGACTTTCCGCAGCCATTGGCACCAATCAGCCCATAGCGATTACCATTGCCAAATTTGGCTGAGATATTTTCAAATAAAGGCTTGGCGCCAAATTGCATGGTGATATTTGCGGTGGTGATCAAAGGGATATTCCTGGCTAAAGACGATGGGGGGTTAGTAGGGGAAAGTTCAGGGCACGGACAGTGCTTTTAGGCGCGCGTATTATAGAGACTTGCTGCAATTAGGTCGAATGAAACGTTGGGTGTTTTTAGTAATTATCGCTGAGAGCGGGAATGGGGAGAACTGATAAGGTTTAGCTGACAGTTGCCTATTTTTTGCCAACTGTCAGCTTAGGTTGGAGTTGTTCAATTACTCAAGCTCCATGCCATTTCGAGCACCTCCATATAGGTTATCTAACTATAT